>NZ_JBEXID010000029.1:0-87799 GCF_040608395.1 Streptomyces sp. NPDC005181 | reverse complement strand
ACTGGTCGCCGGGGGCCGACAGGGGGAAGTTGCGTGTGCTGTGTCAGCCGAGCCTGGAGACGTCGCGCACCGCGCCGCGGTCCGCGCTCGTCGCCATCGCCGCGTACGCCCGCAGCGCCGCCGAGACCTTGCGCTCGCGGCTCTTCGGTGCGTACACGCCGTTCAGCGCCTCGCGGCGGGCGGTCAGCTCGGCCTCGGGGACGAGGAGCTCGATCGACCGGTTCGGGATGTCGATCCTGATCCGGTCGCCGTCCTCGACGAGCGCGATCGTGCCGCCCGATGCCGCCTCCGGCGATGCGTGGCCGATCGACAGACCCGACGTACCGCCGGAGAAGCGGCCGTCGGTCACCAGGGCGCAGCTCTTACCGAGGCCGCGGCCCTTGAGGAAGGAGGTGGGGTAGAGCATCTCCTGCATGCCGGGGCCGCCGCGCGGACCCTCGTAACGGATGACGACGACGTCGCCCTCCTTGATCTCCTTGCGGAGGATCTTGTCGACGGCCTCTTCCTGCGACTCGCAGACGACCGCCGGGCCCTCGAAGGTCCAGATCGACTCGTCGACGCCCGCCGTCTTCACGACGCAGCCGTCCTCGGCGAGATTCCCCTTGAGGACCGCGAGGCCGCCGTCCTTGGAGTACGCGTGCTCCAGGTCGCGGATGCAGCCGCCTGCCGCGTCCAGGTCGAGAGTCTCCCAGCGCTCGGACTGCGAGAAGGCAGTCGCGGAACGGACGCATCCGGGGGCCGCGTGCCACAGCTCGACGGCTTCGGGGGACGGGGAGCCACCGCGGACGTCCCAGTTCTTCAGCCACTCGGCGAGGGTGGCGGAGTGCACCGAGTGCACGTCCTCGTCGAGCAGGCCGCCGCGGTGCAGCTCGCCGAGGATGGCGGGGATGCCGCCGGCCCGGTGGATGTCCTCCATGTAGTACGTGCCGCCGGGGGCCACGTTGGGCGCGACCTTCGACAGGCAGGGGACGCGGCGCGAGACCTCGTTGATGTCGTCGAGGTCGTAGGCCAGCTCGGCCTCCTGTGCGGCGGCGAGCAGGTGCAGGATCGTGTTGGTGGAGCCGCCCATGGCAATGTCCAGCGCCATGGCGTTGTCGAACGCGGCGCGGGTGCCGATGGAGCGCGGCAGGACCGTTGCGTCGTCCTGCTCGTAGTAGCGCTTGGTGATCTCGACGACCGTACGGCCGGCCTCCTCGTACAGCGCCTTGCGGGCGGTGTGCGTGGCGAGGACGGAGCCGTTGCCGGGGAGGGAGAGGCCGAGGACCTCGGTCAGGCAGTTCATCGAGTTGGCGGTGAACATGCCGGAACAGCTGCCGCAGGTGGGACAGGCGTTCTCCTCGATACGGAGGATGTCCTCGTCCGAGACGTTCTCGTCGACCGCGTCGGTGATCGCGTTGATCAGGTCGAGCTTGCGGACCGTGCCGTCGACGAGGGTGGCCTTGCCGGCCTCCATCGGGCCACCGGAGACGAAGACCGTCGGGATATTCAGACGCATCGCGGCCATCAGCATGCCGGGCGTGATCTTGTCGCAGTTGGAGATGCAGATCAGCGCGTCCGCGCAGTGCGCCTCGACCATGTACTCGACGGAGTCGGCGATCAGGTCGCGGGAGGGGAGCGAGTAGAGCATCCCCGCGTGGCCCATCGCGATGCCGTCGTCGACGGCGATGGTGTTGAACTCGCGCGGCACCGCGCCCGCGGCCTTGATGGCGTCGGAGACGATCCTGCCCACCGGTGCGAGGTGGGTGTGGCCGGGGACGAACTCGGTGAAGGAGTTGGCGACGGCAACGATCGGCTTGCCGATGTCCTCGCTCGCTACGCCCGAGGCCCGCATAAGGGCGCGGGCGCCCGCCATGTTGCGGCCGTGGGTGACAGTGCGGGACCTCAGCTGGGGCATCGTCGCTCGCTCCTTCGACAGAAATGACTCCTTCCGAGGGTACGCCTCAGCTCCAGGATCTGGACACTCTGTCCGGAATGCGGGACGGTGTGCTCGCTCTGCGAGCGGGCCCGGCTCCCGCTCCTTGAATGCCGGACGGGGTGAGCCATGGTGACCGGAAAACCGGTCAGGCCTCTGTCAGGTAGCGCTGCAGCGTCGGCGCGACCATCGCGACGATCTTCTCCGGCTCCGCCGAGGCCAGCGGCTCCGCCTTGATCACGTACCGCAGCATCACGATCCCGATCATGTGCGAGGCGGCCAGCTCCGCGCGGAACGTCGCGTCCGGTACCTCCAGTGCCTCCGCGACCCGTTCCAGCAGTCGCCGCAGCACAAAGCCGCGCAGCACTTTCGCCGCCGCCTCGTGCGTCAGCGCGGACCGCAGGATGGCCAGCAGCGGAGCTCTGGACGCCGGGTTCTCCCATACGCCGATGAAGTAGCGGGCCAGCCGCTCCCCCAGGCCGTCCGTACCGCTGCTGAGGATGGCCGGGATCACCAGCGCGGGTTCGAAGGAGACCTCGATCGCCGCTGCGAAGACCTCGTCCTTCGTACCGAAGTAGTGGTGGACAAGCGCGGCGTCGACGCCTGCCTCCTTGGCGATGCCCCTGATCGACGTCTTGTCGTAGCCGCGTTCGGCGAACTCGGTACGGGCCGCCTCCAGGATGCGCTCGCGGGCGCCGGGGCCGGTGGCTTCGGCCGTACGGGCGGGGCGGCCACGCCGTTTGGGGCGCCCGGCGGGGCCGCTCGGGCCACTGCCCCCGTCGGTGGTCACGGGCGCGGCACCTGCGCCGTCGCGGACGCCAGGTGGAGCCGGGTGAAGGCCAGCGCCTCCGCCAGGTCGGCCTCACGTTCGGCGGCGGACATGGCGCGGCGGGTATTGACCTCGATGACTACATGGCCGTCGAAGCCGGTACGGGCCAGCCGCTCCAGCAGTTCGGCACAGGGCTGGTCACCGCGACCGGGCACCAGGTGTTCGTCCTTGTTGGAGCCCTTGCCGTCGGCCAGGTGGACGTGTGCGAGCCGGTCGCCCATCCGCTCGACCATGGCCATGCCGTCGGTACGGGCGGTCGCGGTGTGCGAGAGGTCGACGGTGAAGTGACGGTAGTCGTGGTTGGTGACGTCCCAGTCGGGGGCATACGCAAGCATCTCGCGGTCCCGGTACCGCCACGGATACATGTTCTCGACGGCGAACCGCACGTCCGTCTCGTCCGCCATGCGCCAGATACCCGTGACGAAGTCGCGCGCGTACTGCCGCTGCCAGCGGAACGGCGGATGGACGACGACCGTCGACGCTCCCAGCTTCTCCGCGGCCGCCCGGGCCCGCTGGAGCTTCACCCATGGATCGGTGGACCAGACCCGCTGCGTGATCAGGAGACAGGGCGCGTGAACGGCAAGGATCGGCACCTGGTGATAGTCCGAGAGCCGTCGCAGCGCCTCGATGTCCTGGCTGACGGGGTCGGTCCAGACCATGATCTCGACACCGTCGTAGCCCAGACGCGCGGCGATCTCGAAGGCCGTCGCCGTCGACTCCGGATAGACCGAAGCCGTCGACAGGGCGACCTTCGCATCCGGGATGCGCACCACTGGTTCTGCCACGGAGACAGGGTACGGGGCGGCTGTGCGCGCCACCGAGGGACCGAAGCGGAAAGTGAGCAGGGCCATGGTCGGCTCCGCCTGCTTCCGATCGGCCCTCGGCCGGACTTCCGGTCGGTTGCGGACGGTTTTCCGTCGGCGCCGACCTGCTGCCGACGGCTTCCGCAGCTCCGGACCGCTTCCGGATGGGCCCCGGTACGACTCCCTGCTGAGCCTTTCGCGTCGACCCGTCCGCCGGGCGGGCGGCTGGGTGAGGTGGGTGGCGCTGGTCAGTTCAAGGCCGCGGACGCCGTCGGGAGGTGGTCCAGGCGGCGCAGGATCACTCCCTCGCGCAGCGCCCACGGGCAGATCTCCAGCTCCTCCACCCCGAACAGGTCCATTGCCCCCTCCGCGACCAGCGCCCCGGCCAGCAGCTGCGCGGCCCGCCCCTCGGAGACCCCGGGCAGACGCCCGCGCTGGTCGGCGGTCATCGCCGCCAGCTTCGGCACCCACTCCTCCAGCGCCTTGCGGGTCAGGCCGCGCTGTACGTACAGGCCCTCCGTGGAGCGTGCGGCGCCCGCGATCCTGGCGAGCTGCTTGAACGTCTTGGAGGTCGCGACGACATGGTCAGGACGGCCGAAGCGGCTGAATTCGCCGACCGTACGGGCGATCTGGGCCCGCACATGGCGGCGCAGCGCCTTCACCTCCGCCGGGTCCGGCGGATCGTCCGGCAGCCAGCCGGAGGTGAGGCGTCCGGCCCCGAGCGGCAGCGACACCGCGGCGTCAGGCTCCTCGTCGATGCCGTAACCGATCTCCAGCGAGCCGCCACCGATGTCCAGGACCAGCAGCTTCCCCGCCGACCAGCCGAACCAGCGGCGGGCGGCGAGGAAGGTGAGCCGTGCCTCCTCCGCGCCGGTGAGGACGGCGAGGTCGACGCCGGTCTCTTCCCTTACCCGGGCCAGGACCTGGTCGGCGTTGCTCGCTTCCCGTACGGCGGACGTGGCAAACGGCAGCACGTCCTCGCACCCCTTGTCCTCGGCGGCCTGCAGCGCATCGGCGATCGTCGTGACAAGCCGGTCCACGCCGACAGGTCCGATCGCCCCGTCCGCGTCGAGCAGTTCGGCAAGGCGCAGCTCCGCCTTGTGCGAATGCGCGGGCAGCGGGCGGGCTCCGGGGTGCGCGTCCACCACCAGCAGATGAACCGTGTTCGACCCCACGTCGAGGACTCCGAGTCTCATACCCGGAACGCTACTGCTCCCGCGGACTTACTCTTGGCCCGTGCCAAAGACGAAAAAGGCGAAGCCGGGCAAAGCCACTAAGAAGCAGAAGATGAAGCAGGAGATGCAGCAGCCGGAAGTGAACGGGCCGGACCGGTCCGAAGACGAGAAGGGGATCGACTTCGCACGCGCCTGGGTCGAGTTCCCCGACCCCGCGGACGACGAACAGATCTTCCGCTGCGACCTGACCTGGCTGACCTCCAGGTGGACCTGCATCTTCGGCAGTGGCTGCCAGGGCATCCAGGCGGGCCGTGCGGACGACGGGTGCTGCACGCTGGGCGCGCACTTCTCGGACGAGGACGACGAGAAGCGGGTGGCGGACCATGTCTCCCGGCTGACCCCGGAGCTGTGGCAGTTCCACGACGTCGGTACGGAGACGGGCTGGGTCGAGGTCGACGACGACGGGGAACGCCAGACGCGCCGCTGGAAGGGGTCCTGCATCTTCCAGAACCGGCCCGGGTTCGCGGCGGGAGCCGGCTGTTCGCTGCACATCCTGGCGCTCCGGGAGGGCAAGGAGCCTCTGGAGACCAAGCCGGACGTGTGCTGGCAGCTGCCGATCCGGCGTACGTACGACTGGATCGACCGCCCCGACGACACGCGCGTGCTCCAGGTCTCGATCGGCGAGTACGACCGCCGGGGCTGGGGTCCGGGCGGTCACGATCTGCACTGGTGGTGCACGTCGGCGACGTCGGCGCACGGGGCGGGGGAACCGGTCTATGTGTCGTACCGGCCCGAGCTCACCGAGCTGATGGGCAAGGAGGGGTACGAGCGACTGGTCGAGCTGTGCGAGGAGCGGCTGTCCTCGCTGCTGCCCATGGCGCCGCATCCTGCGGATCCCCCGGTGCAGCCGTCGGGGCCTGCGGGGTCCTAGCGGAGCCGGGGCGACGGGCTGAAGCCGTCTGTCAGCCCGTCGGCGCCGGGTCGCTCGGGCTTGTCCCCGGGTCGGAAGGGCCGGAAGGGCCGGAAGGGGAGGACGGGTCGGCGGGAGTGGACGGGTTCGACGGGTCCGGGGACGGTGTCGGGTCCGTCGGGTCCGGGTCCGTCGGGTCCGGGTCCGTCGGTGGCGATGTGGGGTCGGTCGGGTGGGTCGGGTCCGTGGGGTCGGGCGATGTCGGCGGTGGATTCGACGGAACGGACGGATGGCTCGGGGGGGACGGCTGGGTCGGGCCGCCGGACGGTGCCGGCGTCGCTCCGTGCCCGCGGATCAGCACGGTCGAGCCCGACGGCGCGAGACGGACGCGCGCGCTCCAGGCCCCGGCCGGTTCCCGCACATGGTCCACGTAGCCGCGGATCGTGACGCTCTCCCCCGCTGCGAGGGTCCCGGAGTACCTGCTGAGGCGCAGCCAGGGCGCGTCCGCCCGCGCCGACCAGGCCACGGGTGCGCCGCCGGAAGCGGTCAGTGTGATCAGCGTGGTCCCGCCGGACGAGCGGGCCGTGACAGCGATCCGGCCGGGGCCGTGCCCCGCTCCGGAGCTGATGACTTCGGCGGAGACATCCGGCGTACGGCTGCCGTCCTTGAAACGGGAGCCGGGGTCGGGGCTGGCATTGCCCGCGTTCTGGTAGCGGTCGTACGGGTCGCCGTCGAACTCGCTCCGGTCGTCCGTCTCGGTCGCGGTGACCGAGGAGCCGTCGTGCCCCTCGCCGGTCAGCGGCGCGCCCCGGTAGGCGGACCACAGCGCGATCACGGGGGCGGCGACGACCGTCGCCACCAACGTCGTCGTCACGACTCTCGCCCGCAGCCGGTCCCGGCGCGCGGCGTGGTCCTTCGGGTCCATCGGGAAGCCCGTCCGGTCGAAGCGCGGAGTGGCGGACCGATTCCTCTGGGCATGGACCATCGCCACGTAGGCGGAGGGCCGCGGGGCCTCGACGACCGGAAGTGCGGCGCCGGGACTGACGGACACGCCCGGCCAGGGGCCTTCGGCGCCCGCCCGCTCGGCGGCGCGGCGGCAGCGGGGGCAGTCGTCCACGTGGCGGACCAGCTCGCTGCGCAGGGCGGCGGAGAGCAGGACGCGGTGGTCGCCGAAGAGTCGGGCGACGGTGGGACAGTTGCCGGTCTCGACGACGGCGAGGGCGGCCCGGGTGCGTTCCACTTCGCAGGCCGCGGCGGCCAGAAGCTCACGGGCGGTCGCGGGGTCGAGGCCGAGCACGGAGGCGACGGCGCGCGGGGCGAGGCGGTGGCGTACTGCCAGCTCGAGCGCTTCGCGCTGTTCGGGCGTGGTGCCTGCGGCCTCGGGCCAGGCGAGTTGCGCGAGCTCGCGGCGGTGCGCTTCCGCGGCCGCGGCGGTCTCGGAGGCGTTCATGGAGTCTGTGGCGAGGGCGGTGGCGGCAGGGGGCATACGGGTGTGTGAGCGCGCCCCCTCTGTGGCCGCGGTCGTACCGCCCCGCTGCTCGGCCGCCTGCCGGCGGTGCGCCTGCCGGCCCCGGTTCTGCTTCTGCTTCTGCTTCTGCTGGGCGAGCTTGCGCAGGCACGTCCACCTGGCCAGCGCGTACAGCCAGGTTTTACGTTCCTCCTCCCCCCTGGGGCACCGCCCCTCCTGCCGTTCCGCGATGGCGAGTACAGCGCCCAGTGCTTCGACGGCTCCGTCGTGATCGCAGAGCACGGAGAGGCAGTAGGTGAACAGGCCGTCGAGATACGCCTCGGAACGGGCAGCCGTGCGCTTCGGCGACGCGTGGGGGGCACGGCGCTGCGCCCGGTGTGCGCCGGTGGTGTGCCTAGGGGTCTGCAACCTGCTGCTCGTCACCTTGCGACCGTAGGCAGGGCAGAGCGTAGCCTTGGCGCCCCTTTCGCACATTTAACCCTTACGGGTGAACGTATCCCTTGAAAGGGGACAGGAATCGTCAATTCCGCCGGAGCTCCTGACCGGCCGCCCTTCCCCTCGCGCTCCCTGTGCTTCTCCTCCCCCACACACCACAGACACCACTGCGAGCTCCCGCGCACCCGCGCCGGACGGCGTTGTCACTCCTCACCTATACGGTGGCGCCATGGCTGCCCGTACAAAATCCGCGAAGGACCGGCCGTCCTACCGCTGCACCGAGTGCGGCTGGACGACCGCCAAGTGGCTCGGCCGATGCCCCGAATGCCAGGCGTGGGGGACGGTCGAGGAGTTCGGCGGCGCCCCCGCCGTGCGGACGACGGCGGCCGGCCGCGTCAGCTCGGCCGCTCTCCCCATCGGCCAGGTCGACAGCCGGCAGGCGACCGCCCGGTCGACCGGGGTCGCCGAGCTGGACCGGGTGCTCGGCGGCGGGCTGGTCCCAGGCGCCGTGGTGCTGCTCGCGGGCGAGCCGGGCGTCGGCAAGTCGACGCTCCTGCTGGATGTGGCCGCCAAGGCCGCCAGCGAGGAGCACCGCACCCTCTATGTCACCGCGGAGGAGTCCGCGAGCCAGGTGCGGCTGCGCGCCGACCGGATCCGGGCGATCAACGACCACCTCTTCCTCGCCGCCGAGACCGACCTCTCCGCGGTCCTCGGCCATCTGGACGCGGTCAAGCCGTCCCTGCTCATCCTCGACTCCGTGCAGACCGTCGCCTCGCCCGAGATCGAGGGCGCGCCCGGCGGCATGGCGCAGGTCCGGGAGGTCGCCGGCGCGCTCATCCGCGCTTCCAAGGAGCGCGGCATGTCCACGCTGCTGGTCGGCCATGTCACCAAGGACGGCGCGATCGCCGGGCCCCGGCTGCTGGAGCACCTCGTCGATGTGGTCCTGTCCTTCGAGGGCGACCGGCATGCGCGGCTCCGGCTCGTCCGGGGCGTGAAGAACCGGTACGGGGCGACCGACGAGGTCGGCTGTTTCGAACTGCACGACGAGGGCATCACGGGCCTCACCGACCCGTCCGGCCTCTTCCTCACCCGGCGCGACGAGCCCGTGCCGGGCACCTGTCTGACGGTCACGCTGGAGGGGCGGCGCCCGCTCGTCGCCGAGGTGCAGGCGCTGACGGTCGATTCGCAGATCCCTTCGCCCCGGCGCACGACCTCCGGCCTGGAGACGTCCCGGGTCTCGATGATGTTGGCTGTTCTGGAGCAGCGTGGCCGGATCAGCGCGCTCAGCAAGCGGGACATCTACAGCGCCACGGTCGGCGGCGTGAAGCTTTCCGAACCCGCCGCGGACCTCGCGATCGCGCTTGCGCTGGCCAGCGCGGCAAGCGACACACCGCTGCCCAAGAACCTGGTGGCGATCGGCGAAGTGGGCCTCGCAGGCGAGGTCAGAAGGGTTACGGGGGTGCAGCGCAGACTGGCCGAAGCACACCGTCTGGGCTTTACGCACGCGCTGGTCCCGACCGACCCGGGGAAGGTTCCGCTCGGTATGAAGGTCACGGAAGTCGCCAACATGGGCGACGCGCTGAGAGTGCTCCCGCGGCGGTCTCGTACAGAGGCCCCACGGGAGGCCGACGCACGCCGGTAGACTTTGCCCTGGTCTCGCCCGTCCGTACGAACGGTAGGAGGGACGTAAGGGCACCGCAAACCTGTGACCGGAGGAGTGCAGTGGCAGCCAGCGACCGGGCAGCATCGCCCGGAAAGTCCGGCCAAGGCACCGGCAATGAGGCGCTGATGCGCGCCTCATTGAGCGCCGTCGCGCCCGGAATGGGCCTGCGGGACGGCCTGGAGCGCATCCTCCGTGGCAACACCGGCGGGCTGATCGTGCTGGGCATGGACAAGACCGTCGAGTCGATGTGCACCGGCGGCTTCGTGCTGGACGTGGAGTTCACCGCGACGCGGCTGCGCGAGCTGGCCAAGCTCGACGGGGCACTGATCCTCGACAAGGACATGACGAAGATCCTGCGGGCCGGCGTGCAGCTGGTCCCGGATGCCTCCATCCCCACTGAGGAGACCGGAACCCGCCACCGCACGGCGGACCGGGTCTCCAAACAGTGCAACTTCCCGGTCGTCTCGGTCTCGCAGTCGATGCGTCTGATCGCGCTGTATGTGAACGGGGAGCGCCGGGTCCTGGAGGAGTCCGCCGCGATCCTCTCCCGCGCCAACCAGGCCCTCGCCACCCTTGAGCGGTACAAGCTCCGCCTCGATGAGGTCGCGGGCACGCTCTCCGCCCTGGAGATCGAGGACCTGGTGACGGTGCGGGACGTGACGGCCGTCGCGCAACGTCTGGAGATGGTCCGCCGCATCGCGACCGAGATCGCCGAGTACGTGGTGGAGCTGGGCACCGACGGCCGGCTTCTCTCCCTCCAGCTCGACGAGTTGATCGCGGGCGTCGAGCCGGAGCGCGAACTGGTCGTGCGTGATTATGTGCCGGAGCCGACCGCCAAGCGGTCGCGTACGGTCGCGGAGGCGCTGACCGAGCTGGATGGGCTCTCCCACACCGAGCTGCTCGAACTCCCGGTCGTGGCACGGGCTCTGGGGTACAGCGGCTCGCCCGAGACTCTCGACTCGGCGGTTTCGCCGCGCGGCTTCCGGCTGCTGGCGAAGGTGCCACGGCTGCCCGGGGCGATCATCGACCGGCTTGTGGAGCACTTCGGCGGACTGCAGAAGCTGCTCGCGGCGAGCGTCGACGACCTTCAGACGGTGGACGGGGTCGGCGAGGCGCGGGCGCGGAGCGTGCGCGAGGGGCTGTCGCGGCTGGCCGAGTCGTCGATTCTTGAGCGGTACGTGTAGCGGTACGCAGCAGTTGCGCGGAGCGGCACGTACAGCGGATGTGCGAAGCAGTACATGTCTCGGGGCCCGGTCGGTGGACCGGGCCCCGAAGTACGTGTCAGACCGTGATCGCGACGGTGATCGCGTCGCTGGTCCGGATCCGCTCGGGCCGTCCCTGCTCAGTCCTTCGCGAGAACGAACGAGGCGCGCTGCACCGGCTCGCCGAGAGCCTTCGCCTCGACGAGATAGGTACCGGCCCCCGCGGCCTCCGCAGGCGGCGTAGCGCACTGCGGGGCGCTCTTCTTCCGGTCCCACTCCACGGTGTGGACGATGGTCGCGCCCGCCGGAACCTCCAGCAGCACACTGCCCGCATTGCGCGGGCAGTCCTTGGAGGACCACACCTCGTTGTCGTCGCCACCGGCTTCGGTGATGGTCACCACGGCACTCTTCGGCCCGAAGTCGGCCTTGCAGGCGGTGGACGAGGTGTTCTTGGCGATCAGTTCGAACTTCGGCTTCTCGCCGGGGCTGTAGTTGAGCTTGGTACGCAGGGTCAACTTCAGTGCGGAGGATGTGCAGTCGGGGATCGAGGAGCCGGCCGGAACCGGCTGCCCGTCGCTTCCGCCGCCGGACGCGCTGCCGGCACCCGACCCGGATCCGGCGTCGGTGCCGGAGTCACCCTTGCTGCCGTCGGAACCCGCGTCCGTGCCGCTGCCGCCGCCCCCGGAGCCGTCCGATTCGTCGCGCCCGCCAGGCTGTTGACTGATGGCCGGACCGGAACTGGCGGGTCCCGGAGTGATCGAGTGCGCGGGACCCGACCCGTTGGGCCGGGAATCGTCCATGTTTCCTTTGCCGCCCCCGGAAGTGACGACCCATACGATCAGCAGCGCGAGCAGCGCAATCAGCGTCGCCGCTACGGCCCTCCGTCGCCAATAGATGCTGGAGGGAAGCGGCCCGATCGGATTGCGCAGAGATCCCACGGCCCAAACTGTACGAGAGATCCGCGCCAACTCCCGCCCCACCCGCCGCTCCGATCCCCAAGTTTTGCGGATCATCATCACGCAGTGGCCTGTTCTGGCCCCGACTTTCGTCAGGTGTGCCCCCTGGCGATCGCCCACTGTGACAACCTCGCCCTGTTGCCTACGGTCTGTCACATGAAGAGCTCAACTGCCTCCTCCTCCCTGTACAGGGACATCATCGAATTCGCACACGACACGCCATCGTGGGCGCAGCATCTCGCCGAAATCTGGACGGAGCTCTGCCTGCTGGTCTTCGTCGTCCTCTTCGTCGCTGGAGGGTGGCGTGCGCGCAGAGCGGATGCGGGAGCCCTGTACCTGTCGCTGCTCGCACCACTCGCGACGGCCGTCGCCTATGTCTCCAGTGAGGTGCTCAAGTCGATCGTGGACGAGGAACGCCCGTGCCGGTCGGTCGCTGCGGCGGCGGCTCGCTGGTGCCGTGCCCGCCGACGGGCGACTGGTCGTTTCCCAGCAACCACGCGGCGACAGCCGGCACGGCTGCCGTCGCTCTCGCATTCGTCCGGCCGCGCGTGGCCTGGACCACGGTGCCGCTGGCACTGCTGATGGCCTTCTCACGTGTCTTTGTCGGTGTGCACTATCCGCACGATGTGGTCGCGGGCCTGCTGATGGGGGCATCGGTCGCGGCGCTGGTGATCGTCCTGCTGTCCGGCCCGGCGCGGTCGCTCGCCCTGACGGTAAGGAGCAGCCGGGCACTCCGCACGGTCTGGAAATCGGGTCCGGGTGCGGACGGCCGAGTCCGCACCGAGTCCGGGTGAGGCGCCGACTGGGGCTCGCCGTGGGGACAGACGGGTGGCGTTATCACCCCATGGGCCCTCATGACGGGCGACACCCCTGTTGCCATGACCGTTGACTGCCCTTCCGTGTCAGGATCGGTTTGCGATGACTGCCATGACTGCGACACAGACGCCCCCCGCATCCCTCCACGCGCCCGTCATCGGGTGGTTCGACCAGCACGCCCGCGATCTGCCCTGGCGCCGCCCCGAAGCGGGCGCGTGGGGTGTGATGGTGAGCGAGTTCATGCTGCAGCAGACCCCCGTCAGCCGGGTCCTCCCGGTGTACGAACAGTGGCTGGCCCGCTGGCCGCGCCCCGCCGATCTGGCCGCCGAGCCGCCCGGTGAAGCGGTCCGTGCCTGGGGCCGGCTCGGCTACCCCCGGCGAGCGCTACGCCTGCACGGAGCCGCGCAGGCAATAACTGAACGACACGGCGGCGACGTACCGAGCGAGCACAGCCAGCTGCTCGCGCTGCCCGGGATCGGCGAGTACACGGCGGCGGCCGTGGCCTCGTTCGCGTACGGACAGCGGCATGCCGTACTCGATACAAACGTCCGCCGGGTGTTCGCCCGGGCCGCAACCGGCATTCAGTACCCGCCGAACGCGACCACCGCCGCCGAACGGAAGCTCGCCCGCGCACTTCTGCCCGACGAGGACGCACGGGCGGCCCGCTGGGCGGCCGCGACGATGGAGCTCGGAGCGCTGGTCTGCACCGCCAAGAACGAGGACTGCGCGCGTTGCCCGATCGCCGCGCAGTGCGCCTGGCGGCTGGCCGGGAAGCCGGAGCATCAGGGGCCCCCGCGACGCGGTCAGACCTATGCCGGTACCGACCGGCAGGTGCGTGGTCGTCTGCTCGCCGTGCTGCGTGAGGCGGTGGCCCCGGTGCCGCAGGCGGCGCTGGACGCCGTATGGGAGGAGCCGGTGCAACGGGCCCGGGCACTGGATGGCCTGGTCGCCGACGGCCTGGTCGAATCACTTCCGGGGGACCAGTACCAGCTGCCACTGAGTTAGAGGCAGGAGGGCTCCCGCCCGCTGTTACACAACCGATGGACAGCCGTGCGTCGGCGTATGGCTGCTCCGCACAGCGCCGTGACAACCGCTCCGTAACGTCTCCGACCGTCAGCTCACGCGACCAGTGGCTGGCAGAGGTCAGACGGGGATCCACGGGGACGGAGGCGGTTGGAATGGCGCATGGCGAGGTGCTCGGATTCGAAGAGTACGTACGCACCCGACAGGAGGCCCTGCTGCGCAGTGCGCGCCGCCTGGTCCCCGACCCGGTGGACGCGCAGGACCTGCTGCAGACCGCCCTGGCCCGTACATACGGGCGCTGGGACCGCATCGCCGACAAGTCCCTAGCCGACGCCTACCTGCGCCGCGTCATGATCAACACGCGTACGGAGTGGTGGCGGGCCCGCAAGCTGGAGGAGGTTCCGACCGAGCAGCTGCCCGACGCCAGTGTCGAGGACGGCACCGAGCAGCGCGCCGACCGTGCTCTGCTGATGGACGTCCTGGGCGTGCTGGCTCCCAAGCAGCGCAGCGTTGTCGTGCTGCGACACTGGGAGCAGATGAGCACGGAGGAGACCGCCGCGGCGCTCGGCATGTCCGCCGGTACGGTGAAGAGCACGCTGCACCGGGCGCTGGCGCGACTGCGCCAGGAGCTGGAGAGCCGCGAGGCGATGAGCAGGGAAGCCATGGTCCGTGAGGCCCATGGCAGCAGGGCGGGCAACCGGGCACCGGCCGCCGGCGCTCCTGGGCGTGCGCAGGTTCGCGGACCGGCGGACCGGCGTCATGAGGAACGGGGGCGGGAGCGGTGCGCGGCCTGACAGGCAGAAGCAGGGCGACCAGCAGGGGCGGTGGCGGTCTCACCGGCTGGGCGGCGGGCACCACGGCCATGGCCGGGCTCGCCGCCTTCGGGCTGCTCACCGTCAGCTGCTCCACCGGTGGCACGGGCACCCGTGACGAGGGACCGGCCGGCACGCAGCCGGTCGCCCAGGTCACACCGTCGGCCACCACCCCGCCCACGGAGAAGACCGTCCAGCGGGTCGATGCCGTCCAGCTGGTCAAGCGGGACCCCAGGGTGAGCGAGCGGGTCAGGACGGACCTGAAGCCCTGCACGGGGGACGAGTACCCGGTCGACACCTCGTACGGCACGCTGACCGGCGGCTCGTCGGCCGATGTCGTGGTGAATGTGATGACCTGCGGCGATTCGGTAGGGGTCGGCACCTACGTGTACCGCGCGCGGAGCAACGGCAGGTACGAGAACGTCTTCACCACGGAGCAGCCCGCGGTCTACGGCACCATCGACCGGGGTGACCTGGTGGTGACGACGCAGGTGTACGAGAAGAAGGACGCGGTCGCGTACCCGTCCGGCGAGGAAGTGGTCACGTACCGCTGGGCCGGCAACCGGTTCAGCGAGCACGACCGGGTGCACAACGACTTCAACAGAGCCGTCGGCAACGGAGAAGCGGAGCTCCCGGAGCCCGCCGAGCCGACGGAGCACTGAGACCGCCCCAAGAACCGGTACCGGCACGAACGAGACCGACGAAGAGCCGCCAACCGAGAAGCGAGAGCTGAGAGCAGTCGATGGCCGAGACCCACGTCCTGTTCGTCGAGGACGACGATGTCATCCGCGAGGCCACCCAGCTGGCACTGGAGCGGGACGGATTCGTGGTCACCGCGATGCCCGACGGCCTCTCCGGCCTGGAGTCGTTCCGGGCCGACCGGCCGGACATCGCGCTGCTCGACGTGATGGTGCCGGGCCTGGACGGGGTCAGTCTGTGCCGGCGTATCCGGGACGAGTCGACGGTTCCCGTGATCATGCTGTCGGCCCGCGCCGACTCGATCGACGTGGTGCTCGGCCTGGAGGCCGGCGCCGACGACTACGTCACCAAGCCCTTTGACGGCGCCGTGCTGGTCGCCAGGATCCGCGCAGTGCTGCGCCGCTTCGGTCATGCCTCGGGCGGACAGCCGGGCGGTACGGAGACGGAGCCGCAGCCCGTCGGCGGGGTGCTGGTCTTCGGTGATCTGGAGGTCGACACCGAGGGTATGGAGGTGCGCAAGGGCGGCGAGCAGGTGGCGCTGACCCCGACCGAGATGCGGCTGCTGCTGGAATTCTCCTCCGCGCCCGGCACCGTGCTCTCCCGCGACAAGCTGCTCGAACGGGTCTGGGACTACGGCTGGGGCGGCGACACCCGGGTGGTGGACGTCCATGTCCAGCGGCTGCGCACCAAGATCGGACAGGACAGGATCGACACTGTCCGCGGCTTCGGCTACAAGCTCAAGGCATGATGCGGCCGGCTCTGCGGACAGGTGTCCGCTGGAAGATCAGCATCGCGATCGCGGCGGTCGGCGCGCTGATCGCGGTCGCGCTGAGCCTCGTCGTCCACAACGCCGCCCGCGTCTCGATGCTGGAGAACGCCCGTGAGGTCCAGCTGGAGCGGCTGACGTACGCGCAGCTGCTGTACGAAGCGACGAAGACGAAGAAGGCCGACCCCAAGTTCGGCGCCAAGCTCAACGACCCGACGATGCCGCAGAGCCTGCGCGCGGAGACCCGCAGGAACCGGCGCGCCACGCATGTCGACGAATACGCGAACGGCGTGCCCGATGTGTGGGCGGCCGTGCCGCTGGCCAACGGTGATGTGCTGTCGCTGCATACCCGCTTCGCGAACCGCAGCGCCACGATCATGGGCGATCTCGACCGGGCGCTGATCATCGGCTCCGTCTCGGTGGTCTTCGGCGGCTGCGCGCTCGGCGTACTGATCGGCGGCCAGCTGTCGCGTCGGCTGCGCAAGGCGGCGGCCGCGGCCGGGAAGGTCGCACAGGGCAATACGGAGGTACGGGTCAGGGACGCCATCGGCGGCGTCATCCGGGACGAGACCGACGACCTGGCCCGTTCTGTGGACGCCCTCACGGACGCGCTGAACGAACGGATCGAGGCGGAGCGCCGGGTTACCGCGGACATCGCGCACGAGCTGCGCACACCCGTGACCGGGCTGCTGACGGCGGCCGAGCTGCTGCCGCCGGGCCGCCCCACCGAACTGGTACGGGACCGGGCACAGGCGATGCGCACGCTCGTCGAGGACGTGCTGGAGGTGGCGAGGCTGGACAGTGCGTCGGAGCGGGCCGAACTGCAGGAGATCGCGCTCGGCGAGTTCGTCAGCCGGAGGGTCGCACTGCTGGACCCGGATGTCGGGGTCCAGGTGGTGCACGAGTCGTGGGTCAACACCGATCCGCGCAGGCTGGAGCGCATTCTCGGCAATCTGCTGGGCAACGCGGCCAAGCACGGTTCCACTCCGGTGGAGGTCACGGTCGAGGGGCGGGTGGTGCGCGTCCGCGATCACGGGCCCGGATTCCCCGAGGCGCTGCTGCGTGACGGCCCGAGCAGGTTCCGTACCGGAAGCAGCGACCGCTCCGGGCGCGGACACGGTCTGGGGCTGACCATCGCCGCCGGTCAGGCCCGGGTGCTCGGCGCTCGGCTGACCTTCCGGAACGCGGCGCCGCAGGGCGCGGCGGAGGGGACCGGCGGGGCGGTTGCCGTGCTGTGGCTGCCGGAGCACGCCCCGACGAACACGGGCAGCTTCCCTGTCCTCCAGCTCGCCGAACAGCGCAAGGCAGCCAAGACCAAACCGGGCAGCACGGACCGTCCGGGGGCGAACGCAGCGTCGGACGGCACGCAGTTCGGCGGCTGAGGTGGGCTGAGCTGAGCGGTAACAGCGACAAGGCCCCGGGGGTGCGCGGTCCACGCGCACCCCCGGGGCCTTGTCGGTGTTACCGGGTCGGCCTGATCAGACGGTCTCGCTCTGCTTGGCGACGGGGCCGGCGTCCGCGGTCGTCTCCCCGTCGGCCTCCGGGCCGGCTCCCCGCAGCGGCACTTCCTTGACGAACACCGCCGCCAGCAGCGCGATCACCCCGACCGAAGCGCCGACCAGGAAGGCGATGTGTGTCCCGGACGAGACCGCGAACTGGTACGCCTCACGCACCGGGCCCGGCAGCTTCGCCAGGCTTGCCGCGTCCAGCTGCGCGGACTTCGAGGTGGCCGCTCCGCCGCCGCGGGCCATCATCTCGTCCTGCACCCGTCCGGTGAACAGCGCCCCCATGATCGCGACACCGAAGGAGCTGCCGAGCGTACGGAAGAGGGTGGTCGCGGAGGAGGCGACGCCCATGTCCTTCAGCTCGACGCTGTTCTGCGCGACGAGCATCGTGATCTGCATCAGGAAGCCCATGCCCGCGCCGAGCACCGCCATGTAGACGCCGGAGGTGAAGCGGGTGGTGGCGGTGTCCATCTGCGAGAGCAGGAACAGGCCGGCCACCATCAGGATGGAGCCGATGATGGGGAAGATCTTGTACTTGCCGGTGCTGGTGGTGACCCGTCCGGCGATCAGCGAGACGATCATCATCGACAGAAGCATCGGCAGGAGCAGGAGACCGGAGTTGGTCGCGGACGCGCCCTGGACGGACTGCTGGAACAGCGGCAGGAAGAGTACCGCGCCGAACATCACGAAGCCGGACATGAAGCCGACGAGGGACATCAGGGTGAAGTTGCGGTTGTGGAAGATGTGGAGCGGAATGATCGGTTCTGCAGCCTTCGTCTCGACGAAGAGGAAGCCGACGAGGGAGACGACACCGATCGCGGCGAGCTCCATGATCACAGCGGAGTCCCAGTCGTACTCCGAACCGCCCCAGGTGGTGACCAGCACGATCGCGGTGATGCCGAGGGTCAGCAGTCCGGCGCCGAGGTAGTCGACCTTCGCCTTGGTGCGCTCCTTGTTCGGCAGGTGCAGCACGGCGGTGACCATGGCGAGGGCAACCGCGCCCAGCGGCAGGTTGATGTAGAAGCTCCAGCGCCAGCCGAGGTGGTCGGTGATGGTGCCGCCGACCAGCGGTCCGCCGATCATGGCGATCGCCATCACACCGGCCATCAGACCTTGATACTTGCCGCGCTCACGGGGCGGCACCAGATCACCGATGATCGCCATGACGCCGACCATCAGGCCGCCCGCGCCGAGTCCCTGGATCGCCCGGAAGCCGATCAGCTGGCCCATGTCCTGGGCCATTCCACTCAGTACGGAACCGATCAGGAAGACCACGATGGACGTGAGGAAGATGCCCTTGCGTCCGTACAAGTCGCCGAGCTTGCCCCAGATGGGGGTGGAGGCCGCGGTGGCCAGGGTGTACGCGGTGACGACCCAGGACAGATGCTCCAGACCGCCGAGGTCACCGACGATGGTGGGCATGGCGGTGCCGACGATCAGGTTGTCGAGCATGGCCAGCAGCATCGTGATCATCAGGGCGAGCATCACCACCCGGACGCTGCGCTGTTGCGGCTCGGGCGGGGCGGCCGGCTCGTCAGCAGCCGCGCCGACTGCTCTGCCGCCCTTCCTGCCTGCCGCCTTCTTCAGGTCCGCCATGATCCCCAACTCCCTGATCCCCTGTTCACCGGCCACTTACTTGCCGCCCGGCTAGTTGACTACACTGGGGACAGTAGACCCCGTAACTAGCCGGGCGTCAAGTAAGTTTTTGGGAGAGCACCATGGGCAGCACACCGCAGCCACGCCGGGGCAACACGCGCCAGCGCATCCAGGACGTCGCCCTGGAGCTCTTCGCCGAGCAGGGTTACGAGAAGACCTCGCTGCGCGAGATCTCCGAGAAGCTGGACGTCACCAAGGCGGCGCTGTACTACCACTTCAAGACCAAGGAAGACATCCTCGTCAGCATCTTCGACGACCTCAACCGGCCCGTCGAGAAGCTGATCGCCTGGGGCAAGGAGCAGCCGCGCACCCTGGAGACGAAGAAGGAGCTCCTGGTCCGTTACAGCGACGCGCTGATCAGCGCCGCTCCGCTGTTCCGCTTCATGCAGGAGAACCAGGCGGCCATGCGCGACCTCAGCATCGGGCAGACCTCGAAGAACCGGTTCCTGGAGCTGCTCGATCTGCTCAAGGACCCCGACGCCGCCCTTGTCGACCAGGTCCGCTGCGTCAGCGCGCTCTTCTCGATGCACGCCGGGATGTTCGTCCTCAAAGACCTCGACGGCGACATCGAGGACAAGCGCAAGGCCATCCTCGAAGTCGCCGTCGATCTGGTCACCCAAGCCCACAGCCCGGGCCCCGCGAAGTAGCGGAGTCCCGGGCCGTGGTGGGTTCGTCCGGTCGGGTCAGACCGTGACGCCCTCCTTGTGCAGGAACATGACCGGGTTGACCGCGGAACCGTAGTTCGCGGTGTTCCGGATCTCGAAGTGCAGGTGCGGACCGCTCGAGTTACCGGTGTTGCCGGAGAGGGCGATCTTCTGCCCGGTGTGCACGGTCTGGCCGATGTGCACGTTGATCTGCGACAGGTGGGCGTACTGCGAGTACGTGCCGTTGCCGTGCTTGATCACGATGGCGTTGCCGTACGCGGGGCCGTCGCCGCCGCCGTTAGGGCCGGCCTTCACGACGACGCCGCCGTGCGCGGCCTCGACCTTGGTGCCGATCGGCACGGCGAAGTCCTGGCCGGAGTGCTTGTGGGCCCAGCGGGAGCCGTCGTTGCCGAAGCTGGCGCTCAGCTTGTAGTGGCTGACCGGCGCCTCCCAGGAGGCGGCCAGGCGAGCGGCCTTCTTCGCAGTCGCCTTCTTGACCGCGGCCGCCTTCTTCGCCTCGGCGGCCTTCTTGGCCACCGCCTGCTTGGCAGCCTGGGCCGCCTTGCTCTGCACGGTCGCCTGCCTGGCGACCGAGTCGGCCGCGGCATTGACCAGGCTCGCCGTGCCGGGGGCGCTCGCCGCGCCGGCCGCGAACGCAGCGCCCGCACCGAGAACCATCGTCGTCCCCAGCCCGGCTGCCACCACGGCGCCACGGACACGGGACACGGACGGACGGCGGGAGTGCTGGAACGTAGCGCGCTTCGACATAAGCGGAGATCCTCCGGAGGTAAGTCGTCCCGGCTTGTCCGCCGGGCTGGCTATCCCTTGGTAACCCGGACCCCCGCCAATGCCCAAACACCCCATCTACGAACAAACGCCGTAGCCGGCACCATGGGGATCCGCTGCTGCGGGCTCCGCGCCGCTCGTGCCGCACCTCGTCGGATCTCCTCCGGCGGACAGGTTTAAGCCCAGTTCCAAACTGCCCTAAACGGACATTACCCAGCGTTCCTGGCACCTCTCGCCGCCACCCAGAAGGTCCCGGTCGACCCTGGGACGAAGGCCCCCCGCACGATGACGGCCGCATCCCCTATGCCGCGTAGTAGGCCCCGGAAGGGCTGTGTGCCTTGTCACCGCCGGTGGGACCAAAGGCCGTCCGATTCGGGACCTTCGGCCTGCAACCTGCCTACGCTGACCGGCGACCGCTCAACTCCCGTGGGACAGCCATGGCCGACGACAGCGCCGTCACCAGCGACATGGACGGAATCGAGCCCGGCGACGCCATCCCGTCGATCCGCAGCCTGCTTCTCCGGGGCCGCCCAGGGCAGCGGCGCTCTGCTCAGCGACCTGCCCCGGGGTCCCGCTGCGCGGTGACGCAGGCGCCGGGAAGACCACGCTGATCCGGCGGCCTGCCGTGCACGCGGCGGCCGGCACGCTGACCGGGTAGCTGCCCGCGCTCAACGGACTGGAGCCGTTCGTCGTCCCGCTGTGCCGCCCTGCGCGCAGGGCGGCACCTTCCCCTCCCCGCGGGGCCGCCCCTGGCTGCCCGGCTGCCCGGCTGCCCATCGGCGATCCCCCGGACGGCCGGGGCGGACGATGCCCTGGCCGGCACCGATGTCCGCGTCCTCGGCGCCGGCGGCCTCCGCATCACCCGCTGATCCCGGACCCGCACAGGAAAAGGGGCTGCCCCGGAACCGTACGGAACGGTCCGGGCCAGCCCCTTCACATGCTCAGACGCTCAACGCGCCCTTATGCGTCCTTCGTCAGGTTCGGGCCGGCGCCACCTGCCGCCTGCTCGATCGGCGGGACGTCGGGCAGTGCCGACTTCTCCTCGCCACGGAAGGTGAACTTCTTGTCCTCACCCTCGCCCTCGGTGCCCACGACCACGATGTGACCGGGACGCAGCTCACCGAAGAGAATCTTCTCGGAGAGGATGTCCTCGATCTCGCGCTGGATCGTCCGGCGCAGCGGCCGGGCGCCCATCACGGGGTCGTAGCCCTTCTTCGCCAGGAGCGACTTGGCCTCCGCGCTGAGCTCAATGCCCATGTCGCGGTCCTTCAGGCGCTCGTCCACCTTGGCGATCATGAGGTCGACGATCTGGATGATGTCTTCCTCGGTGAGCTGGTGGAAGACGACCGTGTCGTCGACACGGTTGAGGAACTCGGGCCGGAAGTGCTGCTTGAGCTCTTCGTTGACCTTGTTCTTCATCCGCTCGTAGCCGGTCTTGACGTCGCCCTGGGCGGCGAAGCCCAGGTTGAAGCCCTTGGAGATGTCCCGGGTCCCGAGGTTGGTCGTCATGATGATGACCGTGTTCTTGAAGTCCACGACCCGGCCCTGGGAGTCGGTCAGGCGACCGTCTTCCAGAATCTGGAGCAGGGAATTGAAGATATCGGGGTGGGCCTTCTCGACCTCGTCGAAGAGGACGACGGAGAACGGCTTGCGGCGCACCTTCTCGGTGAGCTGGCCGCCCTCTTCGTAACCCACGTAACCGGGGGGAGAACCGAAGAGGCGGGAAACCGTGTGCTTCTCGCTGAACTCCGACATGTCGAGGGAGATCAGCGCATCCTCGTCACCGAAGAGGAATTCGGCGAGCGTCTTGGAGAGCTCGGTCTTACCGACACCGGACGGACCGGCGAAGATAAACGAGCCACCGGGGCGCTTCGGGTCCTTCAGACCGGCTCGCGTACGGCGGATCGCCTGCGAGAGGGCCCTGATGGCGTCCTTCTGGCCGATGACGCGCTTGTGGAGCTCGTCCTCCATCCGCAGCAGACGCGAGGACTCCTCCTCCGTCAGCTTGAAGACCGGGATGCCGGTGGCCGTGGCCAGGACTTCGGCGATGAGCTCGCCGTCGACCTCGGCGACGACGTCCATGTCGCCGGCCTTCCACTCCTTCTCCCGCTTGGTCTTCGCCGCCAGCAACTGCTTCTCCTTGTCGCGGAGAGACGCTGCCTTCTCGAAGTCCTGGGAGTCGATGGCCGACTCCTTGTCGCGGCGGACGCCCGCGATCTTCTCGTCGAACTCGCGGAGGTCCGGCGGCGCGGTCATCCGGCGGATGCGCATCCGGGAACCGGCCTCGTCGATCAGGTCGATCGCCTTGTCCGGCAGGAAGCGGTCCGAGATGTAGCGGTCGGCCAGCGTCGCGGCCTGTACCAGCGCCTCGTCCGTGATGGAGACGCGGTGGTGGGCCTCGTAGCGGTCGCGCAGACCCTTGAGGATCTCGATGGTGTGCGGCAGCGACGGCTCCGCGACCTGGATGGGCTGGAAGCGGCGCTCGAGGGCCGCGTCCTTCTCCAGGTGCTTGCGGTACTCGTCGAGCGTCGTCGCACCGATCGTCTGGAGCTCGCCTCGCGCCAGCATGGGCTTGAGGATGCTCGCCGCGTCGATCGCGCCCTCGGCGGCGCCCGCACCCACCAGGGTGTGGAGCTCGTCGATGAACAGGATGATGTCGCCGCGGGTGCGGATCTCCTTGAGGACCTTCTTCAGGCGCTCCTCGAAGTCACCGCGGTAGCGGGAGCCGGCGACCAGCGCGCCGAGGTCGAGGGTGTAGAGGTGCTTGTCCTTGAGGGTCTCGGGCACCTCGCCCTTGACGATGGCCTGCGCCAGGCCCTCGACGACCGCCGTCTTGCCGACGCCGGGCTCGCCGATGAGAACCGGGTTGTTCTTGGTACGCCGGGACAGCACCTGCATGACCCGCTCGATCTCCTTCTCGCGCCCGATGACCGGGTCGAGCTTGGATTCGCGAGCGGCCTGGGTGAGGTTCCGGCCGAACTGGTCGAGCACCAGGGACGTGGAGGGCGTGCCCTCCGCGGGGCCGCCCGCAGTGGCCGCCTCCTTGCCTCCCGAGTACCCGGAGAGCAGCTGGATGACCTGCTGCCGCACGCGGTTCAGGTCAGCGCCCAGCTTCACGAGGACCTGGGCGGCGACGCCCTCGCCCTCACGGATCAGGCCGAGCAGGATGTGCTCGGTACCGATGTAGTTGTGGCCGAGCTGAAGAGCCTCGCGGAGCGACAGCTCCAGGACCTTCTTGGCTCGCGGAGTGAAGGGGATGTGCCCGGACGGGGCCTGCTGGCCCTGACCGATGATCTCCTCCACCTGCTGGCGGACCGCCTCGAGCGAAATCCCGAGGCTCTCCAGGGCCTTAGCGGCGACACCCTCACCCTCGTGGATAAGGCCCAGGAGGATGTGCTCGGTGCCGATGTAGTTGTGGTTGAGCATCCGGGCTTCTTCCTGAGCCAGGACGACAACCCGCCGCGCGCGGTCGGTGAACCTCTCGAACATCGTTAATCGCTCCTCAGAGCGGTCAGGCAGTAAGGGGTCGGTCCCCTCCCTGTCCTTCCGCAGCTTAGTCCCGCAAGCGGGGACCGCTCATTCCAACTGCCGACACCCGTCCTTGGCCTCCTGCCCCGAACGCCGACAACTGCTCCAACCCGATGGTGCGAGACGATGTTCCCGCAGGCCAGGCAGATACCCCTATCGCCAGTACGCCGATGGCGAACGTGAGACGTCTCGGGCCTGCGTGTCGCCCCTCCCCACTAGGGATGTCTTACCCGCAATTACAGACAGTCCATGCGGCGCACACCGGTTCCCTCCGCTACGGGCGAACATCCTTGCGCTCCACAATGCGCTCGTACGCCCCCAACCCGGAAACGCTGTGCATGCAGTCGGAGACTCTGCGTAACTCTTGAGGCCGCTCAGCAGTTCTTCCGGCATGGCCCTCCCCGTCCCGCCTCCGCGCTCACCGCTCGCCGCCGATCGCGACCATGCGCGGTGGTACGAGCGCGAGCTCGGCTGGGCGACGACGGGGACCGCTCCGGTCCGGTTGCTGACCGGGCTGCGGTTCGACGTCCTGGAACTGCCCGCGGTCGCGGGCCACGCTGCGCTGCGGCGGGTGGGACGCACCGGGCCGGTGGCGCTGACAGGGCAGACCATGGGGCTACTGGTGGCCCCGGGAAGCGCCGACGAGCTGCCGGGGCTGCTCGACTGGCTGGAGTGGGGCGGGGTGGCCCTCACGCTGACCGCCATCGGTGCGGGCGGGCGGATCATCGCACCGGCTCCGCCCGGCCGGGCTGCCGGCTCGCCGGGGGCCGCCGTGTGGCTGCGACCCCCCGAGCTGCGGCACGAGGGGGAGTCGGAGCTCCCGGCCCTCGCCGGCCTCGGGAGCAGCGGTGGGGATGCTCCCGATCTCGTACGGCTCGTGGACGCGGTGGCAACGGAATGCCACCGGGCCCGGTTGATGCATGCCGGAACAGCACAGCCGGCAACGGGATGCACGGCCGATCAGTCGGCAGCTCAGCCGTTGGCCTTCTCGTAAGCCTCGCGGATCTCTGCCGGAACACGACCGCGGTCATTCACATTGTGACCGTTCTCGCGCGCCCACTTCCGGATCTCGGCGGTGTCCTTGTTGCCACCGGGAACGGCGCGACCCTTGCCACGACCGGTCGCGGCGCGGCCACCGGTGCGCCGGCCACCCTTGGTGTACGGCTCAAGAAGACCGCGGAGCTTGTCCGCGTTGCTCGTGGTGAGGTCAATCTCGTACGTCTTGCCATCCAGAGCGAACGTCACTGTCTCGTCCGCCTCGACACCATCGAGGTCATCGACAAGAAGGACCTGAACTTTCTGTGCCACCGGATTTCCTTTCATCGAAAATGCAGTACGCGGAAAGGAAACCGCTTTTCTCCGGAAAACACAAACCCCTGACAGAGGTTCAGGAGTGCAAGAACGCGGGAAACATGCGCGATTCGGACATAGGGTTCCGGCTTCTTCCGGCGGTCACAGGTGCAGAAGCATCCGGCTGTTGCCCAAGGTGTTCGGCTTCACTCGTTCGAGACCGAGGAACTCCGCTACGCCCTCGTCATAGGAACGCAGCAGCTCGCTGTAGACATCTGTGTCGACCGGTGTCTCTCCGATCTCCACGAAGCCGTGCTTGGCGAAGAAGTCGACTTCGAAGGTGAGACAGAAAACCCGGCGCACACCCAGCCAGCGGGCGGTCTGCAACAGCTTGTCCAGTACTTGATGCCCCACTCCGGCACCCTTGATGCTGTGATCGACCGCGAGAGTACGGACTTCGGCGAGGTCTTCCCACATCACATGGAGTGCACCGCAGCCGATGACCCGGGCATCCGTGTCGCGTTCCGCGATCCAGAACTCCTGGATGTCCTCGTAAAGCGTCACTGTCGCTTTGTCGAGCAGGATGCCTTCGCGTACGTACCCGTCGAGGAGACGGCGGACCGAGGGCACATCGCTCGTCCTGGCACGACGGACAGTGATGGCCGCGTTTATAACCGACGGTTCGGTATGGAAATCTGTATGCGGAAGCTCTGCGGACATGCCCCGACGCTATCGCTCGGTCTCCGGGCCCGCGTCATCGACCGGGCGATCACCGGCATCCGGGGCCTCCGGGGATACGATCCGCATCGCATCGCGGAGAGCGTCGCGCTGCTCGGCGGACATCATGCCGAAGAAGGCGACAAGAGCGGCGGCCGGGTTGTCGCTGTGCGACCAGGCTTCGTTCATCAGCGCGGCCGAGTAGGCGGCGCGGGTGGAGACCGCCGTATATCGATATGCGCGGCCCTCGACTTCCCTGCGCACCCAGCCCTTCTGATGGAGATTGTCCATTACCGTCATGACGGTCGTGTACGCGATGGACCGTTCCTGCTGAAGGTCCTCAAGGACTTCCCGCACGGTGACCGGACGGTTCCATTGCCAGACGCGCGTCATCACGGCGTCTTCCAGCTCTCCCAATTGGCGGGGCACAGCGTCACCATAGTGCTAGATGTCTGGAATGGCAGGTTATTTACACAGCAAAAGGGCGTGCGCCTCCTGATGAGCCGCACGCCCTTCACTCAGTGCGATGCAGTGCCGTGCTGTGGCGGTACGCGGGGTACCGGTCAGACCGCGTCGGTCCGCGGGGTCTGCTGCGCCGCCTCGGCGCGGCTGATCGCCGAGTCCACGGCCGCGTCTTCCTTGGCCTTGTTGGAGCCGCCCTGGCTCTTGACGATCGTCACGACGAGGCCGATGAAGAAGGCGGCCATCACCACGGGGGGCACGAGCGCGGATACGTAGTCCATGGCGTCCAGAGTAGCGAGCCCGGTACGGACTTCCGCGTGCCCCCTCCGCCGTCCGGCGCGGCTATCCCGCGGCGCGCTGCTGCGCCGGCGGGGCCGGGCGGCGGCGCGGCGGGAAGACCTCCGAGGGCTTCGGCGCGGGGCGCTCGGCCGGTGGCACGGGACGGGCCGGGGCGGGCGGGGCGGGCGGGGCCTTCGGCCGTTCGGGTTCGGCGGCCGCTGCCCGGCCGCCGGGCAGCGCCAGCAGCCGGCTCCGTGGGGCGGGGGTCGTCGCGGGTACAGCCCGCCCTGCGAGCCGGGCCCGCACCGACCGTTCGGCGAGCACCTGGCAGCGCTCCAGGAGCGCCGCGGCGACCGGTCTGCCGCGCTGGAGGCGCAGTGCGGCCAGATCCTCCGGCCGGGGGTCGTAACCGGCGGCCAGGGCGTCCTGGAGCAGCTCCAGATAGCCGGTGGCGGAGCCGGGGAGGGCGTCGCGGTAGCGGGCGAGGTCGGCGAGGAGGAACGCGCGCAGTCGTCCCGCCTCGCCGGCCACCTCGTCGACGGAGCCCGCGAGCCGCAGGCAGTCCTGGACATCCTCGTCGGGCAGGGGCGCGGGGTGGAGGGCGTTGGCGAGGGCGCGTCGGAGCACTCGCAGCTCGTCCGCGCTGAACGCCATACCGCCGCGTGATCCGTAAGGCGTGGGCATAACGCGACAATACGTGCTACATGGACAAAATCGGCTTAGCTGGCCGATGGCGGCGCGGCGGCGGCCGTCCCGCCGCCGCACCGTTCCCGCAGGTGCCTGGCGCTCCGCCTACATCCGGGCCACGTTGCGCTCGTACACCAGACGCAGGCCTATGAGCGTGAGCCAGGGCTCGTGCTCGTCGATCACGGAGGACTCGCCCAACACCATCGGAGCAAGGCCGCCGGTCGCGATGACGGTGACGTCGTCCGGGTCGGTCGCCAGCTCCTTCTTCATGCGGTCGACGACCCCGTCGACCTGGCCCGCGAAGCCGTACACGATGCCCGCCTGCATGGCCTCGACCGTGTTCTTCCCGATCACGCTGCGCGGCCGGGCCAGCTCGATCTTGCGGAGCTGGGCGCCCTTGACGCCGAGCGCCTCGACCGAGATCTCGATGCCGGGGGCGATGACCCCGCCCGCGTACTCGCCCCGGGCGGAGACCGCGTCGAACGTGGTGGCCGTGCCGAAGTCGACGACGATCGCCGGACCGCCGTAGAGCTCGACGGCGGCGACCGAGTTGATGATGCGGTCCGCGCCGACCTCCTTCGGGTTGTCCACCAGGATCGGCACACCCGTCTTGATGCCGGGCTCCACGAGCACGGCAGGCACGTCCCCGTAGTAGCGGCGGGTGACCTCGCGCAGCTCGTGCAGCACCGCCGGAACGGTGGCACAGATCGCGATGCCCTCGATGCCGTCGCCCAGCTCCTCGCCGAGCAGCGGGTGCATGCCCATCAGGCCGTTGAGCAGCACCGCGAGCTCGTCCGCGGTGCGCCGGGCGTCGGTGGAGATCCGCCAGTGCTCGACGATCTCCTCCCCGTCGAACAGGCCCAGGACGGTGTGCGTGTTGCCGACGTCGATGGTGAGCAGCATCAGGCGCCGACCCCGTCGGTGTCGCGGAAGTCCAGGCCGATGTCGAGGATCGGCGAGGAGTGGGTGAGCGCACCGACGGCGAGGTAGTCGACGCCCGCATCGGCGTAGGCGCGGGCCGTGTCGAGGGTGAGCCGGCCGGACGACTCCAGGACCGCGCGGCCGCCGACGACCGTTACGGCCTCCTCGGTCTCGGCCGGGGTGAAGTTGTCCAGCAGGATCAGGTCCGCGCCCGCCGCCAGGACCTCGTGGACCTGGTCCAGGGTGTCGACCTCGACCTCGATCGGTACGTCCGGGAACTCGTCCCGCACCCGCTTGAACGCCTCGGCGACACCGCCCGCCGCGATGACGTGGTTGTCCTTGACCAGCGCGGCATCGGAGAGCGACATCCGGTGGTTGACGCCACCGCCGCAGCGCACCGCGTACTTCTCCAGGGCGCGCAGTCCCGGGGTGGTCTTGCGGGTGTCACGGACCTTGGCCTTCGTGCCTTCGAGCACGTCGGCCCAGGCGCGGGTCGCGGTCGCGATGCCGGAGAGCCTGCAGAGCAGGTTGAGCGCGCTGCGCTCGCCGGTGAGCAGGTCGCGGGTACGGGTGGTGACCGTCAGCAGCTTCTGGCCGGGGGCGACCCGGTCGCCGTCCTCGACATGGCGCTCGACCTCGAACTCGGCCGTACAGACGATGGACAGGACGGCCTCGGCGACCCGCAGACCGGCGACGACACCGGCCTCGCGGGCGGTGAAGTCACCGGTGGCCATGGCCTCCTCGGAGACCGTCGCAACGGTCGTGACGTCCACGCCGTGGTCGAGATCCTCCTCGATGGCGACGTGCGCGATGTCCTCGACCTGGACGGGGTCGAGGCCCGCGTCGGCGAGGAGCTGGGCGAGGTCGGGGTCGAGGCCGCACTCCAGGGGGTCCAGCTCGTAGTCGTCGTCCCCGCCGCAGCCGCAGGCGTCCCCGCAGCCGCCCGCGGACGGTGCGGGCGCGCCGATCTGGATCAGCGGTACGTCCACGGGTGTGGGGCGCGGATTCTCTTCGGGCGTGCTCACGGTTACGGCTCCTCGGGGGTGGGGTGGGTCGGGGTTGCTGCTGCGCAGTCTGGTGCCCCCGCCGGGTGTACGGGCGGGAATGCCTCGGATTCCGTACGGCTGAGGACGAGCCGGCGGTCCGGGGTGAGCCGCACGACGAGGTGGCGGCGCCAGGTCTCGTCGTCCCGATCGGGCCGGTCCTCGCGCCAGTGGCAACCGCGGGTCTCCTCGCGCTGCCGGGCGGCGGCGACCAGGACGCGCGAGACGAGGAGCAGGTTGGTGGCCTCCCATGCCTCGACGCCGGGCTCCGCGCGCTTCGGCCCGGTCGCCCAGGCGTCGGCGGCCGCACTGTTGTGCAGGGCCTCGAGATCGTCGGCGGCGGTGACGAGACTGGCGGCGGACCGCAGCACTCCGGCGCCCCGGGTCATGATCCGCTGGATCGTGGTCCGCGCCTCGGGGGCGAGCAGCGGTGAGGGCGTGGGGCGGGCGGTGTCCCGGTCGGTATCGCGGTCCGCCACCAAGGGCGCTGCCTTCGTCACGAGGGCTGCCGCCTCCGTCGCGCGCGGCCGGTCCTCGACGATGTCCGCCGCGATGCGTTCGGCGAAGACCAGCCCCTCCAGGAGCGAGTTGGACGCCAGCCGGTTCGCGCCGTGCACGCCCGTGCAGGCAACCTCACCGCACGCGTACAGCCCCGGGACCGTTGTCCGGCCGCGCAGATCCGTACGGATGCCGCCGGAGGCGTAGTGCGCGGCGGGGGCGACCGGGATCGGTTCGGTGACCGGGTCGATGCCATGGGCACGGCAGGCCGCCAGGATTGTAGGGAAGCGCCGCTCCCACATCTCGGCGCCGAAGTGGCGGGCGTCGAGGTACATGTGCTCGGTGCCGTGCAGCTGCATCTGGCGGGTGATGGCCTTGGCGACGATGTCGCGCGGCGCCAGTTCCGCCAGTTCGTGCTGCCCGACCATGAACCGCGTGCCGGACGCGTCGACGAGATGGGCGCCCTCGCCCCGTACCGCTTCCGATACGAGGGGCTGCTGGCCCTCGGAGTCGGCGCCGAGGAAGAGCACCGTCGGGTGGAACTGGACGAATTCGAGGTCGGAGACCTCCGCGCCGGCCCGCAGGGCGAGGGCGACGCCGTCGCCGGTGGAGACCGGCGGGTTGGTGGTGGCGGAGAAGACCTGGCCCATGCCGCCGGTGGCAAGGACCACCGCGGGGGCGTGGACCGCGCCGACACCGTCGTGCTGGCCCTCGCCCATGACGTGCAGGGTGACGCCGGCGGTGCGGCCTTCGGCGTCCGTCAGCAGGTCCAGGACCAGAGCGTTCTCCACGGTGTGGAGGGCCGCGGAGCGGACCGCCTCGACCAGGGCGCGGGAGATCTCGGCGCCCGTCGCGTCCCCGCCGGCGTGCGCGATCCGGCGGCGGTGGTGGCCGCCCTCGCGGGTGAGCGCGATGTCGCCGGTGTCGGTGGTGTCGAAGTGCGCGCCGGTCTTGATCAGACGGCGTACGGCGTCGGGGCCCTCGGTGACCAGCGTCCGCACCGCCGACTCGTCGCACAGGCCCGCGCCCGCGACCAGGGTGTCGGCCAGATGCTGTTCCGGGGTGTCGCCCTCGCCGAGGGCGGCAGCGATACCGCCCTGCGCCCAGCGGGTGGAGCCGTCGTCGAGCCGGGCCTTGGTGACGACGACAGTGGCGAGGCCCGCGGCCGCGCAGCGCAGCGCGGTGGTGAGGCCGGCGACGCCGGAGCCGACCACCACGACATCCGCGTCGATGGCCCAGCCGGGGGCGGGGGCGGTCAGCCGTATTCCGGTCACGTGTCGGCTCCGAAGGTCAGCGGGATGTTGTCGATGAGGCGGGTGGCGCCCACCCTCGCGGCGACGGCGAGGATCGCGTCACCGGTGGTCCGGTCGTCGGGGATCTCGGTGAAGTCCGCCGGGTCCACGAGCGCCAGATAGTCCAGGGCGAGCGGGGGTTGTTCGGCGGCCGCGTCGTCGAGGATCATGCGCGCGGCGGCGCGCACCGCCGCGGGTCCGTCGTCCGGCCTGGCCCGGGCCACCGCCTGGGTGTCGGCGGCCGCTCGGGCCTCGCCGAGCCGGGTGAGCGCGGCGGCCCGGCCCGTCGTCGCCGCGGTGGTCTGCGCGCGTGCGTGCAGCGCCTGCTGGGCGGCGAGCCTGTCGCGGGCCGCGAACAGGGCCCGGGACAGGGCCAGCGCGGTGTGGCGCTCCTGGGCGTCGAGGAAGCGGTTGCGGCTGGAGAGCGCGAGGCCGTCCGGCTCACGGACCGTCTCCACGCCGACGATCTCCACCGGGAAGTTCAGGTCGCGCACCATGCGGCGGATCAGCGCCAGCTGCTGGGCGTCCTTCTGCCCGTAGAACGCGACATCGGGGCGGGTGAGGTGCAGGAACTTGGCGACGACGGTCAGCATTCCGTCGAAGTGGTCGGGACGAAACGCCCCTTCCAGACGCTCGCCCATGGGGCCCGCGGCGATCCTGACCTGCGGCTCACCGCCGGGGTACACCTCGTCGACGGACGGGGCGAAGACCACGTCGGCACCGGCCGCGCCCGCGACGGCGAGATCGGTGTCGAGGGTACGGGGGTAGCGGTCGAGGTCCGCGGCCTCCCCGAACTGGAGCGGGTTGACGAAGACGGTGACGACGACCTGGCCGTCCGGGCCCGCGGCGGCGCGGGCTGCGCGGATCAGGGTGGCGTGACCCTCATGCAGGGCGCCCATGGTCATGACGACGGCCCGCGGCCCCTTGCGTCCGCCGGTCGCGTCGAGTTCGGCGGACGTACGGAGCAGAGTGGTGGAGGTTTCGGTCATCGGGTCTCTCCCGGTCCGGTGCCGCCCGTGGTGCCTGCGCCCGTGGCTCCGTCGGCCAGGACGCCGAGCAGGTCCTCCGCCAGCTCCGGCTTGAGCATGCCGTGCGCCAGCGCCCGGTCGGCGGTGGCGCGGGCCATCGCGAGGTAGCCGGCCACGGTCTGCGGGGCGTGCCTGCGCAGCTCGCCGATGTGCGCGGCGACCGTGCCCGCGTCGCCGCGGGCGACCGGGCCGGTCAGCGCGCCGTCACCGGAACGCAGGGCGTTGTCGAGCGCGGCGCCGAGGAGCGGGCCGAGCATCCGGTCGGGGGCCTCGACCCCTGCCGTACGCAGCAGCTCCATCGACTGGGCGACCAGCGTGACGAGGTGGTTCGCGCCTAGGGCGAGCGCCGCGTGATAGAGCGGACGGGACTCCTCCGCGATCCATTCGGGCTCACCGCCCATCTCGATGACGAGCGCCTCGGCGGCGAGCCGCAGCTCCTCGGGCGCGGTGACGCCGAAGGAGCAGCCGGCCAGCCGCTGGACGTCGACGCTGGTGCCGGTGAACGTCATCGCCGGGTGCAGGGCGAGCGGCAGCGCGCCGGCCCGCAGGGCGGGATCCAGGACACGTGTCCCGTACCGCCCCGACGTGTGGACGATCAGCTGCCCCGGGCGGACCGCACCTGTCTCGGCAAGGCCCTCGACGAGACCGGGCAGGGCGTCGTCGGGCACGGTCAGCAGGACCAGCTCGGCACGCGCGAGCACCTCGGCGGGCGGTACGAGGGGTACGTCGGGCAGGAGCGCGGCCGCTCGGCGCACCGACGCGTCGGAGACGCCCGACACGGCGACCGGGCGGTGACCGGCGAGCTGCAGGGACGCGGCAAGGGCAGGGCCGACCCTGCCCGCGCCCACGACGCCCACAGTGAGGCGGGCGGGACGGTCCCTCGCGTCGAGGGGCTCCTTGGGTGCTGTTGCGTTCACGCGGCGATGGCCTTCCGTTCCAGTCCGCGGGGGGTACCGGACGATTTCTCTGCATGCTACGCCAGCGTTTCGCCCGGACCTCCGGCCGTCCACAGGCTGTGGACGGCCGCGTGGATGGCCACCGGGGCGGGGACCTCGCCACCGTATGGGCGGGGGCCGTCTTCTGCGTGATGATCGTCCCATGGCAGACAGGCATGAGCAGGCACGAGCGCAGGCGCAGGGCGAGATCAGCGACGAGGTCCGGGACCGGGCCGGCGACGGGATACGGGACGGTGAGACGGACCGTGAAACGGCTGAACGGTTCCGCCGGATCGCCGCCTGGCGGCAGGCCGAGCGGATCCTTTCGCGGCCGCCCGTCGACCGCACCCTCGGCGAGCAGCTGGCCGACCTGGGCGCGTACGCCGGCTCCGTGGCCGACCTGGACCGGCCCGCGGACATCTATGGCGACGGGATCGTCGACGTACTGGAGCAGCGCATCGCCGATCTGCTCGGCATGGAGGCCGCAGCCTTCTTCCCGACCGGAACGATGGCGCAGCAGGTCGCGCTGCGCTGCTGGGCGGGGCGCACCGGCAGCCCGACCGTGGCACTGCACCCGCTCGCCCACCCGGAGGTGCACGAGCGCGGTGCCCTGGGGTCGGTGAGCGGGCTGCGTACCGTCCATCCGACGTCCGAGCCGCGGCTGCCCACCGCGCAGGAGATCCGCGACTTCGCCGAACCGTTCGGCACGCTGATGCTGGAGCTGCCGCTGCGCGACGCCGGTTTCGTGCTGCCGGAGTGGGAGGAGCTGGAGGCCGTGGTGGCGGCCGCCCGCGAACGCGATGCAGTGGTGCACTTCGACGGCGCGCGGCTGTGGGAGTGCGCCCCGCGCTTCGGACGCGGGCTGCCGGAGATCGCGGCGCTCGCGGACAGCGTGTACGTGTCGTTCTACAAGACGCTCGGCGGGCTGTCCGGGGCCGCGCTCGCCGGTCCGGAGCCCCTGATCGAGGAGGCCCGCACCTGGCGTCACCGGTACGGCGGCCAGCTCTACCAGCAGTTCCCGGCGGCACTCTCCGCGCTCATCGGCCTGGACCGGGAGCTGCCGAAGCTGTCGTCGTACGTGGCGCAGGCGAAGGTGGTGGCCGGGGCGCTGGCCGAGGGCTTCGCGGAATCCGCGGTTCCGTGGTTCCGGGTGCATCCGGAACCGCCGCACACGCACCAGTTCCAGGTGTGGCTGCCGTACGGGACGGACGTCCTGGACGAGGCGGGGGTACGGCAGGCGGAGGAGACGGGCGTGGCGCTCTTCCGCAGGTGGCACCCGGCTGCGGCAGGACCTCCCGGGGTGTCGTACACGGAGGTCACGGTGTCGGAGGCAGGCCTGGAGTGGACCGCGCGGGATGTGCGGGTGGCGGTGGGCGAGTTCGTGAAGCGGTTGGGTTAGCGGGGGGGTGGGGCACCGGGTCCGCCCGGTGGCCGTTCTGTCCTCAAGCGCCGGACGGGCGGGAGTTGCCCGGCGGGCTGGAGTTGGCCGGTGGGGTGGAGTCGTGGCTGTGGGTGAACAGTTCGCGTAGCGCCGTGCGCCAGCGGCGGCGTGCCGGGCGGCCCGCCATCACCGCGTCGAAGCGGCGCCGGTCGCGTACGTCCCGTACCACCGCCCAGTCGTGCCGGCCGGGCAGCGGCGGCGGCGGCAGTTCCCCGTGCTGGGCTGCGCGGTAGCTGTCGATCATGTGCTGCTGAATGGCGTCCATGAACTCAGCGTGGGCCTGTCCCGGCGGTCCCGCGCGACGATTGACGACCACCGTCAAATGGCACGTAACGCTTTCACCTCACCCCGCACTATGGAGGGGTGAGCGTGAATATCGACATCGCGGGACTGCCGCCCGAGCACATCGTCTTCGAGACCTCGCCCCTCGCCGAGCTGGGGCTGGCTCTGCATGCGCTCTCCGAGCCGGGGCACCATCCCGGACTTCACGGCTGGGCGACGGCGACCGCCGCCTCGCTGGAGCCCGACCTGGCCGACCGGCTGCACGAGGCCGAATTCCTGTGGCGCAACACGTTCTCCGACGTCTTCATGCCGTTCGCCGGGGTGCGCGGCGGCGACGGCCGGACCGGGGCGACGCTTGCCGAGGATCTGGACATCCTCGACCGGCTGGACGACGAGCGGTTCGTCGCCTCCGCCCTGGAGTTCACCTGCGCCAGCCTGTACGGGACCGGCGCACCCTCCCCGCTCGGCGACCCGCTGATGCGCGCCCGCGCACTGGACATGGCGGCGGCGCGCGGCCCGCGGCAGCTGGAGTTCACCCGGCAACTGCTGGCCGACCCCGCCCCCGTGCGCCGCTGGGTCCGGCGTCTCTTCGAGGACTGCGACCAGGCGTTCTTCGCGGACACCTGGCGGCGCGTCCAGGTCCAGCTGGTCGCCGACGCCCGGCACAAGACGGATCTGTTGCGTCGCAAGGGAGCCGGTGAGGCGTTGGGCGCGGTGTCCGCCGCGCTCTCGCTCGACGAGGACGCGTGCAGGATCAGCGCCGACAAGATGACGGAGGGCTCGACCACCGCGACGGACCCGGCCGTCGGCGCCGGGCTCACGCTCATCCCGACCAGCTTCGGCTGGCCGCATCTGATGGTGCTGCACGCGCCGGGCTGGCGCCCGGTGATCCACTATCCGGTGCGCCGCCCCGAGCTGCCCTCCCCCGCCTCGGTCGAAATGCTCCAGCTGCGGCTGGAGGCGCTGGCCCACCCCATGCGGATGCGGCTGTGCCGCAACCTCGCCCGTTCCCCGTACACGACCGGTGAACTCGCCGACTCGCACAGCATCACGGCGCCAGAGGTCTCCCGCCATCTTTCGGTACTGAAGAAGGCCGGGCTGGTCACCACGCGGCGGCGCGGCCGGTACGTACTGCACCAGCTGGACCTGACGGTGGTGGCCCGGCTCGGCAGCGACTTCCTGGAGGGCGTGCTGCGGTGAGGTGACCGGCGCGTCCGCCCGTGTCAGCCCGCCCCGCCCCCGCCGGCCCGCACCAGCCCCGTCTCGTACGCGAGCACGACGACCTGCACCCGGTCGCGCAGGTTCAGCTTGGTGAGGATGCGGCCGACGTGCGTCTTCACCGTCGCTTCGGAGAGCACCAGCCGCGCCGCGATCTCGCCGTTCGACATGCCCTGCGCGACCAGCAGCATCACTTCGCGTTCGCGCTCGGTGAGCTTGCCGATGTCCCTGTGCTTGGGTTCGTCCGTGCTGCTCGGCAGCAGGGACGAGAAGCGGTCGAGCAGCCGTCGGGTGGTGGACGGGGCGACGACCGCGTCGCCGCTGTGCACCGAACGGATCGCGCCGAGCAGTTCGGCCGGCGGCACGTCCTTGAGCATGAAGCCGCTGGCTCCGGCCTTCAGACCGGAGAAGGCGTATTCGTCCAGGTCGAACGTGGTCAGGATGAGCACCTTGGGTGCATCGGGCCGGGCGCAGATGCGCCGGGTCGCCTCGACACCGTCCAGCCTCGGCATGCGTACGTCCATCAGCACCACGTCGACGGCGGTGGAGCGAAGGTTCTCGATCGCCTCCGCGCCGTCGCCGGCCTCGGCGACGACCGCCATGTCCGGCTGCGCCGCGAGCACCATCCGGAAGCCGGTGCGCAACAGCACCTGGTCGTCGACGAGCATCACGCGGATCGCCATGAGGGTCCTTGTCTCCTGTTTCCTGTCCAGCAAGGGGCAGTGGGCTAGTGGGCGGGCTTGAGCGGCAGCAGTGCACTGATCCGGAACCCGCCGCCGGGCCGCGGCCCGGCGTCCAGCGTGCCGCCGACCATGCCGACCCGCTCGCGCATACCGATCATCCCGTGACCTGCGCCGTCGGCGCCGCCGTCCTCGTACAGTTCGTGCGCGGCGCCCCGGCCGTCGTCCTCGACCAGCAGCCCGAGCCCGTCGTCGAAGTAGACCAGCCGGACGCTGGCCCCGGCGTCCGGGCCGCCGTGCTTGCGGGTGTTGGTCAGGGCTTCCTGCACGATGCGGTACGCGGTCAGCTCGACCCCGCTGGGAAGCGGCCGGGGCGTGCCCTCGATCTTGAAGTCCACCGCCAGACCGGTCTGGCGGACCTGCTCGATCAGGTCCTCGATCTGCTCGACATCGGGCTGCGGGACGTACTCGCCGCTCTCCTGGCTGTCGCCGGTCCGCAGCACGCCGAGCAGCCGGCGCATCTCGGCGAGGGCCTGCCTGCCGGTGCTGGAGATGGTCTCCAGGGCCTGCCGGGCCTGGTCGGGCGCCGCGTCCATCACGTACGCCGCACCGTCGGCCTGCACCACCATCACCGAGACGTTGTGCGCGACGACATCATGCAGTTCGCGGGCGATACGGGCCCGCTCGGCGGCCACCGCGACCTTCGACTGCGCCTCGCGCTCCCGCTCCAGCCGTGCGGCCCGCTCCTCCAGCTGGCTGAAGTACGCCCGCCGGGTCCGCATCGAGTCGCCGAGCACCCAGGCGAGGACGAACGGCACGGTCATGACGATGACGACGAAGACCTCCTGGGCCCAGCCGCCCCGGGTGTCGCTGGGCCAGCGCAGCTGCGAGAGACCGGCCGCGCACAGGCTGCAGATCAGTGCGAGCCGTGATGCCCATCGCTCGCCGACCGCGGCCACCGTGAAGGTGATCACCAGCATGGCGAAGTTCGCGACGTTCGGCCTGACGTCGAGCATCAGTTGCGCGACGCCCGCCGCGACGGCAAGCAGCAGCATCTTCTCCGGTGCCTTGCGGCGCAGCGCGACGGCCAGGCAGAGGCCGATGACGACCGGCACGGCGGCGAGCCTCTGCGCACTGCGGCTCTGGTCGCTCACGACGGACACGCCGGAGAGCCCGAGGAGGACGACAGCCCAGAAGATGTCGACGCCCGTCGGGTGTCTGCGGATGAAGTCGTAGAGGCGCTGCACGTAACCCAGCGTAGGGACAGCCGACAGGTGGGCGGGTCAGCCGGAGGACCGATCCAGTTCCTGGGACCGTACTCCCCAAGGTGGAGACTTGGCCCCGTGACGGATGAGTGGCGTGGGTGGCAGGAGGCGGCCGAGGCCGCTTTGTACGGGGACGGTGGGTTCTACCGGAGCTCCGAAGGACCGGCCGGGCATTTCCGCACGTCCGTGCACGCGTCCCCGCTGTTCGCCGCCGCCGTGGCCCGGCTGCTGGTCAGGACGGCGCGGGAGCTGGGGACGGACACGGTCGATCTGGTGGATCTCGGGGCCGGGCGGGGGGAGCTGGTGACGGGGGTGCTTGCGGCGCTGCCGGGCATCGCCGCAGCGGGGTTTTCGGTACGGGCGTACGCCGTGGAGATCGCCGGGCGGCCGGGCGGTCTGGACCCCCGGATCGAGTGGTGCGCCGAGCCGCCGCAGGGGGTGCGGGGGCTGTTGTTCGCCAACGAGTGGCTGGACAATGTCCCGACGCCGATCGCAGAGACCGATGCGGACGGCATCGAACGGTATGTCCTCGTCAGGACGGCGGACGGCACGGAACGGCTGGGTGAACCGGTGACCGGAGCGGACGCCACCTGGCTGCGGCGCTGGTGGCCGTCGGCCGGGCCGGGCAGCCGCGCGGAGATCGGCCGGCCTCGCGACGAGGCATGGGCGCGGGCGGTCTCCACCCTGTCCGCGGGGCTCGCAGTGGCCGTCGACTACGCCCACGTACGGCAGGCACGGCCGCCGTTCGGCACGCTGACCGGCTTCCGGGCGGGGCGCGAGGTGCGGCCGGTGCCGGACGGCAGCTGCGACCTCACCTCGCATGTGGCGCTGGACGCGTGCGCGGCGGCCGGGGCGGTGGGCGGTGCGGAGCCCGAGGTGGTGGATCAGCGGGAGGCGCTGCGGGGCCTGGGAATCAGCGGGGAGCGGCCGTCGCTCGCCCTGGCCTCGACCGATCCGGTCGGGTACGTGCGCGCGCTCGCGTCGGCGGGTGAGGCGGCGGAGCTGACCGCGCGGGGCGGGCTCGGCGACTTCGGCTGGCTGATGCAACGGGTGGGCGCGAGCACCTGAGGGCCCAGCGCACCAAGCCCCTCCAGCCCCTCCCGCTCCGGCAGCCTCCCCAGCCATGCCGACGGCCTCTCAAGCCCCTCCGGCGATCGAGGAGCGGGGTCCGGGGCAGCGTCCCGGTGGGAACACGGCTCAGGGTGCCGGGCGGACGGGCCCGAAAGCCCGGGGCCCGGAGCACGTTGTGCGACGCGCAGGGAATACTGGCCGTATGACGGAGACGACAGTCGGCATCGGCGGCGCGGCGGAGAGCACCGACATGGTGCTCAACATCGGGCCCCAGCACCCCTCGACCCACGGCGTGCTCCGTCTGCGGATCGTCCTCGACGGCGAGCGGATCCAGCACGCCGAGCCGGTCATCGGCTATATGCACCGCGGCGCGGAGAAGCTCTTCGAGGCCCGCGACTACCGGCAGATCGTGATGCTCGCCAACCGTCACGACTGGCTGTCGGCGTTCTCCAACGAGCTGGGCGTCGTGATGGCCGTCGAGCGGATGCTCGGTATGGAGGTCCCGGAGCGCGCGGTCTGGACGCGGACCCTGCTCGCCGAGCTGAACCGGGTGCTGAACCATCTGATGTTCCTCGGTTCGTACCCGCTCGAACTGGGCGGTATCACCCCGGTGTTCTACGCCTTCCGGGAGCGCGAGGAGCTCCAGGCCGTGATGGAGGAGGTCTCCGGCGGCCGGATGCACTACATGTTCAACCGGGTCGGCGGTCTCAAGGAGGACCTCCCGGCGGGCTGGCTTGGCCGTGCCCGGGACGCCGTCGCATCGGTCCGCTCGCGGATGGACGTGTACGACAGGCTGGTGCTCGGCAACGAGATCTTCCGGGGCCGTACCCGCGGTGTCGGCGTGCTGTCTGCCGAGACCGTGCACGCGTACGGGGTGTCCGGTCCGATCGCCCGCGCCTCCGGGGTCGACTTCGATCTCAGGCGCGACGAGCCGTATCTCGCGTACGGGGAGCTGCAGGACACCCTCAAGGTCGTCACCCGCACCGAGGGCGACTGCCTGGCCCGGTTCGAATGCCTGCTGGAGCAGACCCACAACGGGCTGGACCTGGCAGACGCCTGCCTGGACCGGATGGCCGGGCTGGCGCCCGGTCCGATCAACCAGCGCCTGCCCAAGGTGCTCAAGGCCCCCGAGGGCCACACCTACGCCTGGACCGAGAACCCGCTCGGCATCAACGGCTACTACCTGGTGTCCAAGGGCGAGAAGACTCCGTACCGGCTGAAGCTCCGCTCCGCCTCGTACAACAACATCCAGGCGCTCACCGAGCTGCTGCCGGGCACACTCGTCGCCGACATGGTGGCGATCCTGGGCTCGCTGTTCTTCGTCGTCGGCGACATCGACAAGTAGCCCGCAGGGCGCCGGGACCGGCGCCGCTGCGCCGCTACGAGATCGCGGTGCGCAGTTCGGCGACGTCCAGCTGCTCGGTCTCGTCGTGCGCGGTCAGGTCGATGACCTTGCCGACGGCACGGTTCGCGGCCGTGCCCGTGCGGTGCGCGGCCAGCGCCTCCTCGCCCACCACGTCCGCGAGGTCCTCGTTCTGCACGGACTCGATCGCGGCGTGCGCCTTCTGCGTACCGAAGAAGTCGAAGCTTCCCTGCGGCACCGGATGACGGCGTGACGCGGCGTACGGAGCGACCGCGCTGGCAGCCGGGACCGTGCGCGGCGCCGGGAGCGCGGTCGACGGGCGGCGGGCCGGGGGCAGGGCGGCCTGCGGGCGGTGGTGCTGCTCGGTACCCGGCGCCGCGGTCGCCGCATGCTTCCCCTGCGGCTCCTCGGCCTCCCGGGCGCGCTCCTCGAGATCACGCTTCCTGGCCTGCTCGGCGGTGCGGCGGGCCTCCTGGAGAGCGGCGTTGCGAGTGAGGTCCTGCAGGGCCTGGGCGGCGCGCAGATACGCGGCCGGCGTCGGCGTGGAACGGGCGGTGGGCAGCTCCCGGGGCGTGGCGGCCGCTTCGATCGCGAGCTGCCTGCGGCCCTCCAGCGCGCTGGCCCGCTCGGTCTCGGCGTTGGCGTACCGGCGCAGCAGTGCGGCGTGCTCACCACGCAGGCCGGCGAGCTCCACACGCTTGCGGCGCAGCTTCGTCTCCAGCCGGAGGCGCAGCGCCCGCGACTCGTCGAGGTCGGCCTCGAGCTCCGCTACGCGCTCCTCGGTCTTCCATTCGTCGCTGGCGCGGGCGCGCGTCAGCTCCGCGACGCGGCGGCCCGCTTCCCGGTCCCAGGCGCGCATCAGATACGCGCCGGTGACAGCGGTGGCCGCCGCGGCGGCAACCAGTCCGCGCAGGAGCAGGGGTTCGGAGAGCAGCCAGGCGCCCGCCGCACAGACGACTGCCGCTCCGGCGACGACCGAAGGAGGAAGGATTCTGTGCAGAGGTGGCGAATGGCGATGACGTCCACGTGGCATGGCCTGAAATTTACCGTGCGTAGGGGTCACTTGGGAGGCCGCCCGGCAATCTGTTCCCCGGCAGTTACCTGACGGGCTTACCGGCGGCCCCCTAAGTCGTCACCTGCTACTTCTTGATCAGGCCTTTCGACTGCAGATAGTCCTTGGCCACATCGGCGGGCTTGGCACGCTCGGCGTCGACCTTGCGGTTCAGTTCCGCGAGGTCCTCCGTGGTGAGCACCTTGGTGAGCTTGCCGAGTGCATCGGCAATCTCCGGTGCGCCGGCGTCCTTGGCATTGAGAACCGGAAGGACGTTGTCCGCGTTCTGGAGCTTCTTGTCGTCGTCCAGGAACACCAGGTCGTAGCTGTCCAGCACGGCGTCCGTGGTGGTGGTGAGGACCAGCTGGTCCTTGCCGTCCTTCACCGCCTGCTTGGACTGCGGGGTGCCGACTCCCTTGGGGTCGATACCGGTGACATCAATGCCGTACGTCTTCTTCAGCCCCGGCGCGCAGAAGGGCCGCACCTCGCACTCGTCACCCGCCGCGATCTTCACCTTCAGCTTGGAGGCGCCGAGGTCCGAAAGCGTCTTCAGCTTGTTCTTGTCGGCGAATTCCTTGGTCACCGCGAAGGCGTTCTGGTCGACGGCGTCACCGGCCGGAAGCACCTTCAGTCCGCGCGGAGTGGCGAGCTTCTCCAGCGCGGCGACGGTGGCCGCCGCATCACCCGAGGCAACGGGCTTCTCCCCGGCCGCCTTCGCCCCGTTCACCTTGGCGTTGAGGAATTCGGCGATCGTCGCGGCATATTCCGGTACGACGTCGATCTCGCCCTTCTCGAGGGACGGCTCGTACAGTTCCCGGTTCTTCACCGTGGTGATCGAGGTGCTGTATCCGGCGTCGCCGAGAATCTGCGCGTACAGCTCGGCGAGCACCTTGGACTCGGTGAAGGCGGCGGCGCCGACGACGAGCGAGCCCTTCTTCCCGGAATCACCGGACGCGGCGGAACCACCCTTGTCCTTCTCCAGGCTGTCGCCGCCGCAGGCTGCGAGCGAGCCCGCCAGCGCGACCATGCCGATGACCGCGCCCGCTATGCGCGAGGTCTTGCTCATGTCTGTTCTCCGTCCACAGCAACAGGGCTGTTTGCGAGGTGTGTTGGGCACATGAATGGGATCAGTGGGTCAGGCGGTCCGCCGGCGGCGGAGCGGCGACAGAGCGCGGTCCAGCCCCACCAGCACTGCCTCGACAAGCAGGGCGAGCACGGCGACGAGCAGCGCGCCCGCGACCACCTGCGCTGTGTTGTACGTGTTGAATCCGGCGGTGATGATCCGGCCGAGACCGCCCTGGCCGACCATCGCGGCGATCGTGGCCGTGGCGACGACCTGGACGGCCGCCGAGCGCAGACCGGTCATGATCATCGGATAGGCCAGAGGGAGCTCGACCCGTACGAAGAGCTGACCGCCGGACATCCCCATGCCCCGCGCCGCCTCCGCCACCGACCGGTCCACCTCGGTCATACCGACATAAGCGTTGGTCAGCAGCGGCGGCACGGCGAACAGCACCAGCGCGATGACCGTCGGCACATATCCGGTGTTGCGCAGCGGCGACACCATGAACAGGGCCAGCACCGCGAAGACCGGGATCGCGCGCCCCACATTGGAAATGTTGACGGCCAGCGCACCCCCCTTCCCGAGGTGCCCCAGATACAGGGCCAACGGCAGCGCGATCACGCAGGCCAGCGCGAGCGACACCCCGCTGACGTACAGATGCTCGCCGAGCCGGTGGCCCGCCCCGCTCTCCCCCGACCAGTTGGCGCCGGTGGTCAGCCAGGTCCAGGCCTCCCCGAGAACTCCCATGGTCAGACCGCCTTCGCCGTAGCGCCCGTGCCCACGGCGTCGCGGGCCCTCGGTATCCGGGTCCAGGGCGTCAGCAGCCGCTGCACCCCGAGCAGCAGCAGGTCGGCGACTACCGCGAGCAGCACGCAGAGCACCGACGCGGTCAGCACCTGCGCCTTGAAGAAGCTCGGCAGGGCATCCTCGATGAGGTTGCCGAGGCCGCCTCTGCCGACGATCGAGCCGACGGTCGTCAGCGCGATCGTGGAGACCGTGGCGATCCGGACCCCGGCCATCAACGCGGGCAGTGCCAGCGGGAGTTCAACCTCCCACAGGAGCCTCGCCGCCCCGTACCCCATGCCCTTCGCGGCGTCCTTCGCCTCCTGCGGCACCGCTTCGAGCCCGGCCAGGATGTTCCGTACGAGAATGGTCAGCGAATACAGCACGAGGCCGGTGACGACCAGCGCGGCGGAAAGCCCGAACAACGGCAGCAGCAGCGAGAACATCGCCAGCGAAGGCACGGTGTAGAGCACCGTCGTCAGTCCGAGCACCGGTCCCGCCAGCCGCCGGCTGCGACGCGCGAGCAGCGCCAGCGGAAATGCCACCAGAAGCCCGATCACCACCGAGACCGCGGTGATCCAGATGTGCTGGACGGTCGCATCGGTCAACTCCTGGCTGCGGGAACGGAGATACTCCCCACAGATCCAGTCGTTCGCCTCCAGGCAGTTCTGTCCGGCCATCCGTCCCCCCACCTCCCGTTTACCGTGTCGGCCCGATGCCTGGCGACCCTATCCCCGACCACTGACAATCGCGGCAGCCGTTGTATTCCAGCAACATGTCCTTCACAGAACACGCGCCACAATGGGGAACCATGATCCGATTCGAGCACGTCACCAAGCGGTACGCGGACGGCACGACCGCCGTCGACGATCTCTCCTTCGACGTGGCCGAGGGTGAACTGGTCACGCTCGTGGGGCCGTCGGGCTGCGGCAAGACCACCACCATGAAGATGGTGAACCGGCTGATCGAACCGACCGAGGGCCGGATATTCCTCGACGGGGACGACATATCCGCCATCGACCCCGTCCGGCTGCGCCGCCGTATCGGCTATGTGATCCAGCAGGTCGGTCTCTTCCCGCACAAGACGGTGCTGGAAAACACGGCGACCGTTCCCCATCTCCTGGGCTGGAAACGGGGAAAGGGTCGGGAGCGCGCCGCCGAACTCCTCGACCTCGTGGGGCTCGATCCGTCCGTTTATGGCGACCGATATCCGGACCAGCTCTCCGGCGGTCAGCGCCAACGCGTCGGAGTGGCGAGGGCGCTGGCCGCGGATCCGCCGGTACTGCTGATGGACGAACCGTTCGGCGCGGTCGACCCGGTCGTCCGTGAACGCCTGCAGAACGAATTTCTCAGGCTCCAGGCGCAGGTCCGCAAAACCGTGCTCTTCGTCACCCACGACATCGAGGAAGCCGTCCGGCTCGGTGACCGTATCGCCGTCTACGGGCAGGGCTCCATCGAGCAGTTCGACTCCCCGGCGACCGTACTCGGCGCACCCGCCACCCCGTACGTCGCGGACTTCGTCGGCGCGGACCGCGGTCTCAAGCGGCTCTCCGTCACCCCCATCGAGGAGAGCGATCTCGACCAGCCTCCCGTCGTGCATCTGGACGATCCGCTCTCCCGGGCGACCGAGCGGCTGCGCGCCGAAGGGGCGCGCTGGGCCGTCGTCCTGGACCGCGACGACCATCTGCACGGCTGGATCCCGGCAGGCGCCGCCTCCACCGAGGCCGGGAGCACGGTCCGTGAACACGCGCGCCGCATGGAGGCCTGGCTCCCCGTCGGTGCCCCGCTCAAGCAGGCGTTCGCCACCATGCTCCAGCACGACGCGGGCTGGATAGCGGTCATCGACAAGGAGAGCACCGGCCGGTTCCTCGGGGTACTCACCCCGGCCCGCCTCCATGAAGCGCTGCGCCGTTCGATCGACGCGGACGCCCAGGACCTGCCGCGCGCCGAGGTGGTTGTGGAGACCGTGGCGGCCATTGCCAGGACCGCCTTTCGCTGAGACCGGCACGTACCGAGTCGGCGACGAGTGCTCAGCCCTCACTCAGCCGGCTGCTCATCCACTCCAGCGCCGAAGGGATCTCCCGCCGCCACGTGTTGAAGTTGTGCCCGCCGCTGTCCAGCACGATCGACGACACCTGTGCGGGCGCCTTCACCTTCGCCATGAAGTACCGCGTACTCCGGTAGTTCCCTTCGCCCTGCCGCGACGTGGTCACCAGGAAGGACGCGTCGGGCTGCGGCAGATGGTCCAGGCACCACAGCAGATCGGCATGCGCGCGGGCCCGCCGGTTCCCATGGAAGAGATCGCCGGTCGTCGGGTCCTCGGCCGCCCTGTAGTACGCGGACAGACCGGCACTGGCCGCAAACCTGCCCGGGTGGTGCAGGCCGATCTTCAGCGCGCAGTAGCCACCGGTCGAGTTGCCGATGATGCCCCAGTTCCGCGCCCGCTTCCCGATCCGGTACGCGTCCGAGACCGCCTGCGGCAGGTCCTTCGCAAAGAACGTCTCGGTCTGGGGACCACCCTTTATGTTCACGCACTCGGTGTCTCTCGGCGGCGCGACCGTTGGCCTCAGCATCACCAGAACTACCGGCTGCGCCCGGCCGGCTCTCACCCGATCGAGCGCTGTCCGCGGGTACTGAAGACCCTTCAGGAGGTTCTCCGCGGTGCCCGGGTAGCCGGTGAGGACGACGACCGCGGGGAACTTCCGGCGGGCGTACTCGGACTGGAAGTACTCCGGCGGCAGATACACATACGCCGGGCTCCGGATCCCCGACAGCCGTCCCGCAATGACGACCTTGTCGATCCGGCCGACCGCCGTGGGCCGCGATTCGCCCGGGACATCGGGCCGTTCCATCCCGACCCGGACAATGTTCTTCGATGTCAACGCCCCGGTGGCACGGTCCGCCACCACGCCCAGTTCCTGCTGCCGGCCGAAAAAGTCGGCCCAGGAGCCGTAGAACTGAAACGAGTTGTTTGCCAGCAGTCCAACCGAGGCGAAGAGCATCACCTGGGTGGCCAGCAACAGGCCGACCCGGCCGAACACCGCGGACACGCTGCGGCGGGCGAGCCGCGGCCAGAGACAGACCGTGGCGGCGAACAGAACGACAGCCAGCCCCATGGTCAGGGCCAGAACTGCCTTGCTGGTGAGCCCCATAGTGGGTGAGCTTTCTTGTCAGGAAATTTCCGGGATGCGGGTGAACCCGCTGCCCGGAAGCCTCGTCCTAGAGGTCGCACATCGTCCGGGGCGCTTCGGCCGACGGACTCAAGAATCTCTCGCGGAACCACGGGAAGCGATGTCTGTCACGCTAGATGGGGATAAATCGGGTTCGGTTCCGCGTGCTGCACGCAAGCTCGTACGCGGACCGCGCCCGGAGGCCGTTCCGGCGCTCGTCGGCACCGCCTGCACGTTCGTCGGTCTCATCGATGTCGCCGCAGGCGTGTTCCCGCGCTTCAGGCACAGCCGGATGCACACCCTTGCCGAAGTGCTCCCCGGAGCCCTCGGCCCCTTCGCCGCCGCGCTGTCGCTGAGCGCGGGGGTCCTGCTGCTGCTCCTCGCCCACGGCCTCAAGCGGCACAAACGGCGGGCCTGGCGCGCCGCCGTGGTCCTGCTGCCGGCCGGTGCGGCGGCGCAGTTCGTCTACCGCCACTCGGTCATCGGCGCCCTCGTCTCGCTGACGCTGTGCTGTCTGCTGGTCCGCCACCGAAGTGAATTCACCGCGCTCCCCGATCCGCGGAGCCGTTGGAGGGCACTGGCCAACTTCGTTCTCCTCGGGGCGGGTTCGCTCGGTCTGGGGCTGGTCATCGTCTCCGTCCACCCCGGCCGGGTCGTCGGGAACCCCTCCATCGCCGACCGGCTCCAGCACGTCCTGTACGGAATGTTCGGCTTCGAGGGCCCCGTCGAGTACGCCGGAGTGACCTCCTGGACCGTGGCGTGCTCGCTCGGCGCGCTCGGTCTGCTGACCGCCGTCACCACCATCTACCTCGCGTTCCGCCCCGAACATCCGGCCGCCCGCCTCACCGAGGAGGACGAGGTCCGGCTGCGCGCCCTCCTCGCCAAGCACGGCGGCCGCGATTCGCTCGGCCACTTCGCACTCCGCCGCGACAAGGGCGTCGTCTTCTCCCCCAGCGGCAAGGCCGCCGTCTGCTACCGCGTCGTGTCCGGCGTGATGCTGGCCAGCGGCGACCCGATCGGTGACGTGGAGGCCTGGCCGGGCGCCATCGAACGGTTCATGGACGAAGCCAAGGCGCACTCCTGGACACCCGCGGTGATGGGCTGCAGCGAGACCGGCGGCGAGGTCTGGACCCGCGAGACCGGGCTCGACGCGCTGGAGCTCGGCGACGAGGCGGTGGTGGATGTCGCGGATTTCTCGCTCGCCGGGCGCACGATGCGCAACGTGCGCCAGATGGTGAAGCGCATTGAGCGGGGTGGATACGAGACCCGCGTCCGTCGCGTCCGCGACATCGGCGAGACCGAGCTGGCCCGCATCCGGCGGGCCGCCGCCGACTGGCGCGGCACCGACACCGAGCGCGGCTTCTCCATGGCGCTCGGCCGGATCGGCGACCCGGCCGACGGCGACTGCATCATCGCCACCGCCCACAAGTCCGACGAGCGCACCGCCGACTCCCCGTACGGCGACCTGAAGGCCGTGATCCACTTCGTCCCATGGGGTACGGACGGTATGTCCCTGGAGCTCATGCGCCGCGACCGCTCCGCCGACCCCGGCATGAACGAGCTGCTGATCGTCGCCTCCCTCCAGGACGCGCCCCGGCTCGGCATAGAGCGCGTCTCGCTGAACTTCGCGATGTTCCGCTCGGCGCTCGCCCGTGGCGAGCGACTGGGCGCGGGCCCGGTGCTCCGGTGCTGGCGCGGCCTGCTGCTCTTCCTGTCGCGCTGGTTCCAGATCGAGTCGCTGTACAAGTTCAACGCCAAGTTCCGGCCCCGCTGGGAACCCCGCTTCGTCGTCTACCGCACCGGCCGCGACCTCCCCCGGATCTCGTTCGCCGCCATGCAGGCCGAGGGCTTCGTCAACGTCGGCCTGCCCCGTCCGTTCGCCCGCCGCTTCCCGTCCGCCCGGCCCCTCCCCTGCGCCCACGCACGGGTTGCCGGCCAGGAGCACGGTGCCCGCACGGCGTAACACTGCTCGGTACGGGGCCTAGGCTGGTCGCATGAGTACGTTGCGTGGACGAGGCACGATCCAAGGCCTGCCGGAGTGGGACCGCTGCGCGGTCATGGGCGTCGTCAATGTGACCCCCGACTCCTTCTCCGACGGGGGCCGCTGGTTCGACACCACGGCTGCGATCAAGCACGGCCTCGACCTGGTCGCCGAGGGAGCCGACCTGATCGATGTCGGCGGCGAGTCGACCCGCCCCGGCGCCAGCCGGGTGGACGAGTCCGAGGAGCTGCGGCGTGTGCTGCCGGTCGTCCGGGGGCTGGCCCGGGAAGGCGTCACGATCTCCGTGGACACCATGCGGGCCCGCGTCGCCGACCAGGCCGTCGCCGCCGGCGCGACCCTGGTCAACGATGTGAGCGGCGGGCTCGCCGACCCGGACATGATCCCGGTCGTCGCCGCGTCCGGCACACCGTTCGTCGTCATGCACTGGCGCGGCTTCAGCGAGTCGATGAACAGCCGCGCGGTGTACGAGGACGTCGTCGCCGAGGTCGTCGCGGAGCTCCGGATGCGGATGGACGCCGTGGTCGCAGGCGGTGTCGACCCCGAACGGATCGTGGTCGACCCCGGCCTCGGCTTCGCCAAGGACGCCGCCCACGACCTCACCCTCGTCGCCCACCTCGACAAGCTGCGCGCCCTCGGCCGTCCGCTGCTGGTCGCCGCCTCCCGCAAGCGGTTCCTCGGCCATGTACTGGCCCGTGAGGGCGCCGCCCCGCCGCCCGCCCGCGAACGCGATGCGGCCACCGCCGCGATCTCCGCCCTGTCCGCCCAGGCGGGTGCCTGGGCGGTCAGGGTCCACGAGGTCCGGGCCACCGCCGACGCCGTACGGGTCGCCCGCGCCGTCGAGGGAGCCGCGTGAGCGAGCGCCACGACGACCAGGCGGAGGCCGCCGCCGACATCGCGGCGGTCGAACAGGCCAACACCGCCTTCTACGAGGCGATGGAACGCGGCGATCTCGACGAGCTCTCCGGGCTCTGGCTGCCCGGAGAGGACCTCACCGTCTCCTGCGTCCATCCCGGCTGGCCGGTGCTCAGCGGCCGCGGCGAAGTGCTGCGCAGCTATGCGCTGATCATGGCAAACACCGAGTACATCCAGTTTTTCCTGACCGATGTCGGGGTCTCGATGATCGGTGACACCGCCCTGGTGACCTGCACCGAGAACATCCTCAGCGGAGGCCCGGCGGAGGACGGCGGCGAGCTCGGGCCGCTGGTCGGCCAACTCGTCGTCGCCACCAATGTGTTCCGCCGCACCGCGGACGGCTGGAAGCTCTGGTCCCATCACGGATCGCCGGTGCTGGCCGACTCCGATGACGACGAGGACGAGGACACGCCCTCCTGAGCGGGTATGTCTCCGAAGGGAATGGAATCCGGAACCGCGGGTAGGGGAGGCGGCTACCAGCCCAGCACGATCCTGTCCATAGCCCCGCGGGCGAGCACTGTCGGTGCTCGCAGGTAGATTCGGAAGAGGGCACCTCGCCGCCCGCACGCGGCCCCGTGCCTCTACGACCAACGACAGCAGGAGTGATTCGCGTGGATCGTGTCGCGCTGCGCGGCCTCAAGGCCCGTGGGAACCATGGCGTCTTTCCCCGGGAGCGGGAAGAGGGCCAGACCTTCATCGTGGACCTGGTTCTCAGCCTCGACACCCGCCCCGCGGCAGCCTCCGACGACCTGACGAAGACCGTGCACTACGGCGTGGTCGCGGAGGAAGTCGTCGAAATCGTGCAGGGAGACCCGGTCGATCTGATCGAAACACTCGCGGAGCGCATCGCCCAGAAGTGCCTGGGGCACGAAGGCGTCGAGGAAGTGGAGGTCGTCGTCCACAAGCCGGATGCGCCGATCACCGTTCCGTTCGACGATGTGACCATCACCATCACCCGGAGCCGAGCATGACTGCATTTTCTACCGAGGGGCAGAGCGACCCGACCGTACAGCCGGTTCCCGCCTCCGTGGTCGAGCAGGTGGACGCCGCGGACATCACTCTCTCGAACCCCAAACGAGCCGTGCTCTCCCTCGGCTCGAACCTCGGCAACCGGCTGGAGACCCTGCAGGGTGCCATCGACGCGCTGGAGGACACCCCCGGCCTCCGGGTCAAGGCGGTCTCCCCGGTGTACGAGACGGAGCCCTGGGGCGTCGCCCCCGGCTCCCAGCCGTCGTACTTCAACGCGGTGATCGTCGTGAAGACGACGCTTCCCCCGTCCTCTCTCCTGGAGCGCGGCCAGGCCATCGAAGAGGCCTTCGAGCGGGTCCGTGAGGAGCGCTGGGGCCCGCGCACCATCGACGTCGACATCGTGGCGTACGCGGACGTCGTGTCCGACGACCCGGTCCTCACTCTCCCCCACCCCCGGGCCCATGAGCGCGCCTTCGTCCTCGCCCCGTGGCACGACATCGACCCCGAGGCCCAGCTGCCCGGCCGCGGCCCGGTCGCCGACCTGCTCAGCGGCGTCGGACGCGACGGCATACGGCCCCGGGCCGATCTGGAACTCCGCCTGCCCGAGTAGTCGTTAGGCTCAGAGCAGGCCGACAACGGCACAGAAGAGACAGACGGACACACAGACCGACGGTCGGATCGGCCGGCGGCGAAGGGCGGCTCTCGCGGTGAGGCAACTACGGCTCGGGGTACTGGCCGGAATCTTCGTCGCAGCAGGCGTGCTGTCCTGGGGCGGCGCCCGCCTCTGGGACTCGCTCGACACCCTGCCGAGCGTGCCCCTCGCCGCACCCATCGTGCTCGCGGTGATCGCCGTCATCCTGCTCGCGACGGCGCTCTCCATCCGCTCCCGGCTGCGCGCCCAGCGCGAGCGCAGCCCGGGCGCGAAGGGCGTCGAGCCGCTGATGGCGGCCCGCGCCGTGGTGTTCGGCCAGGCCAGTGCCCTGGTCGTCTCGCTGGTCGCCGGCATGTACGGCGGTGCGGGAGTCTTCCTGCTCGGCTCGCTCGACGTCCCGGCCCGCCGCGACCAGGCGATCTACGCCGGCTTCGCAGTGCTGGCCGGCATCGGGGTGGTCGCCGCCGCCCTGTTCCTGGAGCGCGTCTGCAAGCTCCCGGACGACAAGGACGACGACAAGAGCGCTGCTTCCGCCTGACGCGCCGCACCCGTCCGGCACATCAGCACCGCCCCGGGCCCCGGCAGCACCGCCACCGGCCCTCAGCGCGCCATGATCAGACTCATCGCCTCGGCGCGCGTCGCGGGGTCACGGAGCTGGCCGCGCACCGCCGACGTCAACGTCTTCGCCCCCGGCTTACGGATCCCGCGCATCGACATGCACATGTGCTCGCACTCGACGACGACAATGGCTCCGCGCGGCTCCAGGATCCTCATCAGCGAGTCGGCGATCTGCGTGGTGAGCCGCTCCTGGACCTGCGGGCGCCGGGCGTAGACGTCGACCAGCCGGGCCAGCTTCGACAGACCGGTGATCTTTCCGGTGGTCGCCGGGATGTACCCGACGTGTGCAACCCCCCGGAACGGCACCAGGTGGTGCTCACAGGTCGAGAACACCTCGATGTCCTTGACCAGCACCATCTCGTCGTGACCGAGGTCGAACGTGGTCGTCAGGACGTCCTCCGGCTGCTGGTGCAGGCCCGCGAATATCTCCTGGTACGCCCGCGCAACCCGTCCCGGCGTCTCCCGCAGCCCCTCCCGGTCCGGGTCCTCCCCGACGGCGATGAGGAGCTCGCGCACCGCGGCCTGTGCCCGCTTCTCGTCGAACTCACCGATCGAACCCTGGCCGTCCAGCGTCACCGGGTCGGTCATCTGTGCCTCGTTCCTTCAGCTGTCACCTGCGCGGACATCGCGCAGACATACCAAAAAGCCGCGCCCCCACAGGCTAAAACCTGGGGGGCACGGCATCCATTCCGGGTCGGTGGACCCCCGTGACGGGGGCCACACCGGTTCCGTCCTAGCTCTCCGGACGCTCCTCCGGGATCGCCTCGGTGGCCGGGGCGGCCGGGGCGGTGTCCGTAGGCGTCGAGCCATTGGCCGTGGTGACACCGTTGGTGAGGGCGAGCTCCTTCGGCGAGAGCACCGGAGGCCGCGTCGACGGCGTACGCCGTGCGGAGCCGGTCCACGCCGGGCGGGCCGGACGCTTCACGATTCCGGCGAAGATCTCGGCGATCTGCTCCTTGCCGAGGGTCTCCTTCTCCAGCAGCTGGAGGACCAGGTTGTCGAGAACGTCGCGGTTCTCGACGAGGATCTCCCAGGCCTCGTTGTGCGCGGTCTCGATGAGCTTCTTGACCTCTTCGTCGACGAGCGCCGCGACCTCTTCCGAGTAGTCGCGCTGGTGGCCCATCTCCCGGCCCAGGAAGGGCTCGGTGTTGTCGCCACCGAACTTGATCGCGCCGAGCCGCTCCGTCATGCCGTACTGCGTGACCATCGCGCGGGCCGTGGCACTGGCCTTCTCGATGTCGTTCGCAGCGCCGGTGGTCGGGTCGTGGAAGACCAGCTCCTCGGCCGCGCGCCCGCCCAGCATGTAGGCCAGCTGGTCGAGCATCTCGTTGCGCGTCGTGGAGTACTTGTCCTCCTCGGGCAGCACCATCGTGTAACCGAGGGCGCGGCCGCGGGAGAGGATCGTGATCTTGTGCACCGGGTCCGAGTTCGGCGAGGCCGCCGCGACCAGGGCGTGTCCGCCCTCGTGGTACGCGGTGATCTTCTTCTCCTTGTCGGACATGATCCGGGTCCGCTTCTGCGGCCCGGCCACGACGCGGTCGATCGCCTCGTCCAGCATCTCGTTGTCGATCAGCTTCAGGTTGCTGCGCGCCGTGAGGAGCGCCGCTTCGTTCAGCACGTTCGACAGGTCGGCACCGGTGAAACCGGGCGTACGACGGGCCACGGCGCCGAGATCGACGTCCGGGGCGACCGGCTTGCCCTTCTGGTGCACCTTGAGGATCTCGAGACGGCCCTGCATGTCCGGCCGGTCGACCGCGATCTGCCGGTCGAAGCGGCCCGGACGCAGCAGCGCCGGGTCGAGGATGTCCGGCCGGTTCGTGGCGGCGATCAGAATGACGCCGCCCTTCACGTCGAAGCCGTCCATCTCGACGAGCAGCTGGTTCAGGGTCTGCTCGCGCTCGTCGTGACCACCGCCGAGACCCGCACCGCGGTGCCGGCCGACGGCGTCGATCTCGTCGACGAAGACGATCGCCGGGGCGTTCGCCTTGGCCTGCTCGAACAGGTCACGGACCCGGGAGGCACCGACACCGACGAACATCTCGACGAAGTCGGAACCGGAGATCGAGTAGAACGGGACGCCCGCCTCGCCGGCGACGGCGCGTGCGAGCAGCGTCTTGCCCGTACCGGGAGGCCCGTACAGCAGGACGCCCTTGGGGATCTTGGCGCCGACGGCCTGGAACTTCGCCGGCTCCTGGAGGAACTCCTTGATCTCGTAGAGTTCCTCGACTGCTTCGTCGGACCCCGCCACATCGGCGAACGTCGTCTTCGGGGTGTCCTTGGTGATCAACTTGGCCTTGGACTTGCCGAACTGCATGACCTTGGAGCCGCCACCCTGCATCTGATTCATCAGGAACAGGAAGACGACCACGATCAGGACGAAGGGCAGCAGTGAGAGAAGGATCGAGATGAACGGCGACTGCTTCGACGGCGAGACGGTGTAACCCTTCTCGATGTCGCCGCTCTCGAACTTCTTCTGCAGCGTGTCGGCAAGCTGGACACCCTGGTCACCGATGTAGCTCGCCTGGAACTTGCTGCCGGACTCGCCCGAGAGTTTCTGGCCGTCCTTCAGCTCAATCTTGAGGATTTGTTCGTCACCGGTGGTCAGCTTGGCCTGCTCCACCTGGTCCTTGCTGATCGCCTGGATCACCTTGCCGGTGTCCACCGTCTTGTAGCCGCCCGACGAGCCGACGACCTGCATCAACACGACCACGGCGAGGACGGCCAGCACGATCCACATGACCGGCCCACGGAAGTATCGCTTCACGTCCATCCATACGGAGCGAAGTCGCCCCGTCCCTCCTGCCCGTAGGTAAATGCTGCTGAATGCTGCTGTGAGAAAAGACTGTTCTTCGGACGGTACCCCAGCATTGTCACCCGTGACCGCCGGGGACGTCTGTCAAACGCGCCTTCGAAGGCTTCAACGCCGAGCGGCCGTAAAGGGTTCCCCGGCAGCCCGCCCACGTCGGGTGCGGACCCGGGAGGGAGGGGCTGCGCCGGTCAGCCTCCGTAGACGTGCGGGGCGAGCGTCCCGACGAACGGCAGGTTGCGGTACTTCTCCGCGTAGTCCAGGCCGTAACCGACGACGAACTCGTTGGGGATGTCGAAGCCGACCCATTTGCAGTCGAGCGCGACCTTCGCCGCGTCCGGCTTGCGCAGCAGGGTGCAGATCTCCAGGCTGGCAGGCTCGCGCGAGCCCAGGTTCGACATCAGCCAGGACAGCGTCAGGCCCGAGTCGATGATGTCCTCGACGATGAGAACGTGCTTGCCCTTGATGTCGGTGTCCAGGTCCTTGAGGATCCGGACGACACCGGAGGACTGAGTGCCCGCGCCGTACGACGAGACGGCCATCCAGTCCATGGTGACGGGGGTGGACAGCGCGCGCGCCAGGTCCGCCATCACCATCACTGCGCCCTTGAGGACGCCGACGATGAGCAGGTCCTTGCCCGCGTACTCCGCGTCGATCTTCGCGGCCAGCTCGACGAGCTTCGCGTCGATCTCTTCCTTGGTGAGGAGCACCGCCTGAAGGTCGGTGCCCATGTCCTTCTCGTTCACCCGCGTCTCTTTCTCTGCCTGCCCGGTCCGGGGAGGTGCCCCGGGCCTGCGCGGCCGCTTGCCTGCATGTCAGCCGCTTGTGCGTCAGCTCTGCCGAATCACCAGTCTGCCACCCTGGCGCCGGGCTTCGACCCGGCCGGGGAGGTTGATGGCCTGCTGGCCTCGCCAGCCGGTGATCAGCCGGTCGACTTCTTCGATGTGCCGGGCGAACAGCGAACCGGCCGGAGCGCCCGCCTCCACGGCCGCACGGCGCAGCACCCGGCGGCGGACGGCGGGCGGCAGCGCGTACAGCTTGGCGCACTCCAGCTGTCCGGCGTCGTCGCGTACGGCGGAGTCGGCCTCGGCGGCCCAGGTGTCCAGGGCGTCCGCGTCGTCGCGGGAGAGCTGCGCGGTACGGGCCAGGGCCCCGACGACGCCTTTGCCGAGGGCCTTCTCCAGGGCGGGCAGGCCCTCGTGGCGCAGCCGGGAGCGGGTGTAGGCGGGGTCGACGTTGTGCGGGTCGTCCCAGACGGGCAGGGACTGGACGAGGCAGGCCTTGCGGGCGGTCTGCCGGTCGAGCTGGAGGAAGGGGCGGCGGTAGCGGCCGGACGCGGCGGCCATGCCGGAGAGCGAGCGGATACCGGAGCCGCGGGCAAGGCCGAGCAGGACCGTCTCCGCCTGGTCGTCGCGGGTGTGGCCGAGCAGGACGGCGGCGGCGCCGTGCCGCTCGGCCGCCGCATCCAGGGCGGCGTAACGGGCGTCGCGGGCGGCGGCCTCGGGTCCGCCGTCGCGGCCGACATGCACGGCGACGGCCTCGACCGGGTCGAGGTGCATGGCCCTGAGCCGGGCGACGACCTCGGCGGCGCGGACGTCGGACCCGTCCTGGAGGTTGTGGTCGACGGTGATGCCGCCGGCCCGGACGGCCAGCTTGCGGGCCTCGAAGGCGAGGGCGGAGGCGAGCGCCATGGAGTCGGCGCCGCCGGAGCAGGCGACCAGCACCAGCGGGGTGCCGGGTCGTTCGAGAAGCGCGGGGCGGTCGGGAAGTGCGGCGCAACGCCTGCCCGAGCCGGCTTCGGCGAGCTCGGGGCGCGCGGCGCGCTCGGTATGTGCGGTGTGTTCGTTGTGATCGGTGCGTTCGGCGAATTCGTTGAGTACGTCGTGGAGTACGCGGCGGACCGCCAGGCGTATCGCCGCGACCGCAGGATGGGGACCCATGTCCGGTGCCCTTCGTGAAGTTTTGGGGGGTGCTTCGGAGCATCGGCACGGAAGCGTGCCGTCACTCAGAGTGCGTCGATGGTGACAGAGCCGGGCCGCCCATCGAGCATTGCACGCCTTTCCATGCCCCTACGGTCCCTCGGATGGGTGATTACCGACGCGTACTTCCGCTGTCTTCCTCCGTCGGCCGCCTCATGATCACGACTCTGCCTTACGGTGCACCCTCGCGATCCAGTCGGCCGGAGTGGAGATCTCGGCCTTGGTGGGGAGGGTGTTCGGGGACGTCCAGACCCGGTTGAAGCCGTCCATGCCGACCTCGTCGACCACGGCGCGTACGAACCGTTCGCCGTCCCGGTACTGGCGCAGTTTGGCGTCGAGGCCAAGGAGCTTGCGCAGCGCCTGGTCCAGGCGGGAGGCGCCGCGCGCCCGGCGCTGCTGGAACTTCTCCCGGATCTCTCCGACGGAGGACACGACCTCGGGGCCGACGCCGTCCATCACATAGTCGGCGTGCCCTTCGAGCAGGGACATCACGGCGGTGAGCCGGCCGAGGATCTCGCGCTGGGCGGGGGTCTGGACGATCTCGACGAGGCCGCGGCCGCCGTCCTCGCCCTCCTCGCCCTCTGGCCGGCCGCCGGCGAGCGACTGGGCGGCCTCGCGGAGCCGTTCCAGCACGGTCATCGGGTCGACGTCGGTCTCGTCGAGGAAGGACTGGATCTCACCCTGCAGGTGGTCGCGGAGCCACGGCACACCGGTGAACTGGGTGCGGTGGGTCTCCTCGTGGAGTGCGACCCAGAGCCGGAAGTCGTGCGGGTCGACCTCCAGTTCACGCTCGACGTGGACGATGTTCGGGGCGACGAGCAGCAGCCTGCCGCCACCGTTGGCCGAGGACGGGAGGCCGCGGACGGCCGGGGCGAACGTCTCGTACTGGCCGAGCACCCGGGAAGCCAGGAACGACAGCAGCATGCCCAGCTCGACGCCGGTGACCTTGCCGCCGACCGCGCCGAGCACGGCGCCGCCCGGGCTGTTGCCGCGCCGGTCCTGCATCTTCTCCAGGAGGGGGCGGAGCAGTTCGCGGAAGCCCGCGACGTTCGCCCTGATCCAGCCGGCCCGGTCGACGACCAGGACCGGGGTGTCCTCCGGTTCGGTCCCCTCGGGGATCATCCGGGTGAAGGAGCGGACGTGCTCCTCCGCGGACTTGGCATGCCGGCGGAGCTCCGCGACGACTTCGCGGGCCTCCTCGCGGCTGATCTCGGGGCCCGGCCGTACAAGCCGGGTCGCGGTCGCGACCGCCAGATTCCAGTCGACCATCTCGGCACCACCGATGCTCGTCATGCGTCAACCGTACGTGCTCGGGTCGCTCCGCGGTGAGCTGTTGACCGGCTCACGGGGTGCGGGCGGCGAGGCTCGTCGCGAGGGCGTCGAGGGAGGACTGGGCCTCGGACGGCGAGGTCGTGCCGGATGCCAGGAAGGCAAAGGCGAGCAGCCGCCCCTGCCCGTCGACGACCGTTCCGGCCAGGGTGTTCACCCCGGTGAGCGTGCCCGTCTTGGCGCGGATCAGGCCGGTGCCGCGCGATGTCGCGGTGTACCGCTTGCTGAGGGTGCCGCTGAAGCCGGCCACCGGGAGGCCGGTGAGGACGGGGCGCAGTTCGGGGTGGTCCGGGTCGGCGGCGCGGGCCAGCAGCCCTGCCAGCAGCCCTGCGGTGACCTTGTCCTGCCGGTTCAGCCCGCTTCCGTCGGCGAACTTCGCGCCGGACAGCGGCAGATGCAGCTTCTTCAGCTGAGCGGTGACGGCCCGTCGGCCGCCGTCGAAGTCGGCCGGTTCGCCCGCGGCCAGGGCGGTCTGCCGGGCCAGCGCCTCGGCGATGTCGTTGTCGCTGTTGGTCAGGGCGCGTTCGACGAGGGCGGACAGCGGGGCGGAGAGGTGCTTGGCGACGGGCCGGGACTTGGCGGCGGGGCGGCCGGACACCGGACCGGACCCGGTGTCGACGCCCGCGTCGTTCAGCAGTCCGGCGAAGGCGCGGGCGGCGTCACCGGCCGGGTCGCCACTGCGCGGGGCCGGTCCGCTGTCCGTACCGTCGAGCCGCCCCTCGTCCACCATCAGGGCGCTGACCGGGGCGATGTTCTCGTTGGGGCCGATCGGGTGCAGTGCGGGTCCGGAGTACCGGGACGTGTCGTACGCGAGCCGGACGGAGTCGATACCGCGGTCGCGCAGCGCGTGCACGGTGTCGGCCGCCAGCTCGCGCAGCGCCGCCTTGTCGAGCGTGGGATCGCCGCCGCCGACGAGGGTGAGGCTGCGGGAGTCCGGGGACGCCTGGACCGTCGTGGCGATGCGGTGTCCGGGGCCGAGGGCGTGGAGCGCGGCGACAGTGGTGGCGATCTTGATGGTGGAGGCGGGCGTCATGGCCGTGTCGGCGCCCTTCCCGTACAGCCGCTTGCCGGTGGCGGTGTCGATGACGACGGCGGTACGGACCGTGCCGAGCGCATAGGCGTTCAGCAACGGGGTGAGGGTGTCCCGGAGACCGGCCGTTGCGCCGTCCGGGGTGTCCGGGGCGTCCGGGGCGGACTTGTTGACCCCGGTGCTCAGACCCGCGAGAACCGCCGCGGCACTGGGAGCCGGGGCCGGTCCGGACGGTGCGGCGGCCTCGTGATGTGCGCCACCTGTACGGCTCCGGGCGGCTGCCCACTCCCGCTCGGCCTTACGCTGACCCGAGTCCCAGGGACCGGCGGCGAGGACGGCGCCGGCTGCGAGCGCCAGGCCGAGGACGGCGGAGCCTGCCGTGAACTGCCAGTTGCTCAGTCCGTTCAACTTGTTCGGGCGGCCCGCTCCGGTCGGTCCGCGGAACGCTTTCAACGGATTGATCGACGGTCTTTTCACCGGCTCGGCCACCGTTGACCAGCCCCTTTCGCGAGCACACATCTCCGTGGGGGACACTTAATCACCAGTCGCATGTGTTGATCATGGAGGAGCCACCCGTGGAGTTCGACGTCACCATCGAGATCCCGAAGGGTTCGCGGAACAAGTACGAGGTGGACCACGAGACCGGTCGGATCCGTCTGGACCGTCGACTCTTCACCTCGACCAGCTACCCGGCGGACTACGGTTTCGTCGAGAACACCCTCGGCGAGGACGGCGACCCGCTGGACGCGCTGGTCATCCTGGACGAGCCGACCTTCCCCGGCTGCCTCATCAAGTGCCGCGCCATCGGCATGTTCCGCATGACGGACGAGGCCGGCGGCGACGACAAGCTGCTGTGCGTCCCGGCCTCCGACCCCCGGGTGGAGCACCTGCGCGACATCCACCACGTGTCGGAGTTCGACCGCCTGGAGATCCAGCACTTCTTCGAGGTCTACAAGGACCTGGAGCCGGGCAAGTCCGTCGAGGGCGCCGACTGGGTCGGCCGCGCCGAGGCGGAGGCCGAGATCGAGGCCTCCTACAAGCGCCTTGAGGCCCAGGGCGGCAAGCACTGACACCTGCGGTGTCCGTGATCGCCGCGCAGGCGTGACCACGGTTCCGCTTACGGTTCCCGCTGCGGTTCCGTAAGGAGTTCGGCGCAAGGAACGGGCGGCACACCTCTCACCGGTGTGCCGCCCGTTTCGCATGCGCCCCCATGACCGTGCCCATACTGGGCAGGAGCGCAACCCAAGACGCGCAGCCAAGAAGGAGCGAGGTCCAGTGGTGGCGGAACCGGGCGGTCCCGAGGATCAGAAGCCCCAGTCCGACGAGGCGCGCAGCGCCTTCGTCCCGCCGGCCGGGGTGGGGCGCCCCGCAGCGCCGTCCGAGGACGACCACCCCACATCGGAGTTCGCCCTCCCGGCCGGTCTGACGACGGAACCACATGAGTCCGGATCCGGTCCGGGTTCAGGTTCCGCTTCGGGCCCCGGACAGGGTTCCGGTTCGGACACGATCGGTTCCGCGTTCGTCCCGCCGCGCACGTACAGCGCCAAGGAGTCGCCGCCCGCCTTCACCCCGGCTCACGGCATTCCGATGGTCCGGCTGACCAAGGAGGCCCCTTGGCAGGACCGGATGCGCACGATGCTCCGGATGCCGGTCGCCGAGCGGCCGGCGCCCGAGCCGGTGCAGAAGCCGGACGAAGCGGGCCCCGCGGTGCCGCGCGTGCTCGACCTGACCTTGCGTATCGGGGAGTTGCTGCTCGCGGGCGGCGAGGGCGCGGAGGACGTCGAGGCCGCGATGTTCGCGGTGACCCGCAGTTACGGTCTCGACCGCTGCGAGCCGACGGTCACCTTCACTCTGCTGTCGATCTCGCACCAGCCCTCGCTGGTCGACGATCCGGTGACGGCGAGCCGCACCGTACGCCGCCGCGGCACCGACTACACCCGGCTGGCGGCCGTCTTCCGGCTCGTCGACGACATCACCACCGAGGACGTCGAGGTCTCCCTGGAGGAGGCGTACCGGCGGCTCGCCGAGATCCGGCGCAACCGGCATCCGTACCCCGGCTGGGTGCTGACGCTGGCCGGCGGCGGGCTGGCCGGTGCGGCGTCGGTGCTGGTCGGCGGCAACGCCCTGGTCTTCGTGGTGGCGGCGGTGGGCGCGATGCTCGGCGACCGGCTCGCCTGGCTCTTCGCGGGGCGCGGAATGCCGGAGTTCTACCAGTTCGTCGTGGCGGCGATGCCCCCGGCCGCCATAGGAGTCGCGCTGACCCTGACCCACTCCACGGACATCCGGCCGTCCGCCGTCATCACCGGTGGACTGTTCGCGCTGCTGCCCGGGCGGGCGCTGGTGGCGGGCGTCCAGGACGGTCTGACCGGCTACTACATCACCGCGGCGGCCCGGCTCCTCGAGGTCATGTACTTCTTCATCGCCATCGTCACCGGCGTGCTGCTGGTCCTGTATCTGGGGCTGCAGCTGGGCGCCCAGCTCAATCCGGAGGCGCGGTTCGTGTCCCACGACCGGCCGGTGGTGCAGATCCTCGCGTCGATGGCACTCTGTTTCGCCTTCGCGATCCTGCTTCAGCAGGATCGGTCCACGGTGCTTGCGGTGACCCTCAACGGCGGTGTGGCCTGGGTGATCTACGGGGCGATGGCTCGTACCGCCGGCATCTCGCCGGTGGCGGCCACGGCGGTGGCGGCGGGCCTGGTGGGGCTGTTCGGGCAGCTGCTCTCGCGGTACCGCTACACCTCGTCGCTGCCGTTCATCACGGCGGCGATCGGTCCGCTGCTGCCGGGTTCGGCCACGTACTTCGGTCTGCTCGGTGTCGCGCAGAACGAGCTGGACCGCGGGCTCGCCTCCCTGTCGACCGCGGTGGCAACTGCGCTGGCGATCGCGATCGGGGTGAACCTGGGGAGCGAGATCTCGCGGCTGTTCATGCGGGTGCCGGGGGCGGTCGGCGGGGCGAACCGCCGCGCGGCCAAACGGACGCGCGGCTTCTGACGCCCTCTGCCCGTACGGAGGCGGGTCAGCGCTTGGCGTGGCGGCCGCGCTGGCCCGGGGTCGGGCCGCCACCGGCGATCGGACCCCGGTCCTCGCCCTGGGCGGCCGCTTCCTTCTTCGCCTTGCTGCGGGCGCGCAGGAACTCGATCGCGATCGGCACCACCGAGATCAGCACGATCAGGATGAGCATCGCCTCGATGTTCTTGCGGACGAACGCGATCTGGCCGAGACCGGCGCCGAGCAGTGTGACGCCGACGCCCCAGAGCACGCCGCCGATGATGTTGAACGTGATGAACGAGCGGTAGTTCATCCGGCTCACACCGGCGATGATCGGCGTGAACGTACGCACGACGGGCACGAAGCGGGCCAGGATCAGCGACTTCGGACCGTACTTCTCGAAGAATTCATGGGCCTTCTCGACGTTCTCCTGCTTGAAGAGGCGGGAGTCCGGCCGTCTGAAGAGCGACGGGCCGACCTTGCGGCCGAAGAGATAGCCCACCTGGTCGCCGATGACCGCCGCCAGCGCCACCAGGGCGCAGACCAGCCACAGCGGGGTGTGCAGCTTGTCCGTCGTCACCAGCAGACCCGTGGTGAACAGCAGGGAGTCGCCGGGCAGGAAGAAGCCGATCAACAGCCCGGACTCGGCGAAGACGATAACCAGAACACCGAGCAGCCCGAACTGCCCGATGAGATGGTCCGGGTCCAGCCAGCTCGGTCCGAGCGCAAGCGTATTCAAGGGTCCGGGCTCCAGGATCGGTCGATGGCAGCTGCGTGGCCGCCCAAAGCTATCAACGCCGCGAGGCGCCTCCAGGTTCCAGTGGCCCACGCGGGGATGCACAGGGGGTGAACCGGGACAAAGCTGTCCGCAGGAGGTGCCACACAATGGGCATTGAAGATTACGGCGGCGGTCAGACCGCACGGTCCGAGGTTCTGGTCGTCACCACCAATGACATACCCGGCTACCAGGTGACCCAGGTGATCGGCGAGGTGTTCGGCCTGACGGTGCGCTCGCGTCACCTCGGCAGCCAGATCGGCGCCGGGCTGAAGTCGATGATCGGCGGCGAGCTGAAAGGGCTGACCAAGACCCTCGTCGCAACCCGTAACCAGGCCATGGAGCGGCTCGTCGAGCAAGCCATGGCCCGCGGCGCCAACGCGGTGCTGATGATGCGTTTCGATGTGACGGAGGCGGCCGATGTGGGCACGGAGGTCTGCGCGTACGGCACGGCGGCCGTGATCAGCAAGGTCTGACCGCCCGACGGGGACCGAGGCGCCGTCGGCCCCCGTACGAGGAGTCAGGCCCGGCGCTCCGCGTTGGCGTCGATCGCGTCCCGGAGGTGCTCGGCCAGGCCGGGCCTGATCGATTCGTAGTACGCGTGGAACTGCGGGTCGCAGACGTACATCTCGCCGAGCCCGCGGTGGATCTCGTAGGTGCACTCGTAGAACCACGTGGAGATGTGGAGCCGGTGCGCCTCGGCGAGCCCCATCGCGGCCTCCGAGCCGGCCGGTTCGCCCGCCTCCATCACGGCGCCGTAGGCCTCGCCCCATGCGGCGACCTCGGCCTTCATCCGCTTCCAGTCGTCCTTGGTGCAGCGGGCCACCCGGCGCTGCGACTCCGCGTACGTGGCCGTTCCGCCCCAGCGGCGCTCGGCCTCCTCCGCGTGCTCCTCCGGATCCTTGGCCCCGAAGACCTCGAACTTCTCCTCGGGCGTGAGATTGATGCCCATCTTCCGTGCCTCCATGGCTGTTTCGACGGCGGCGGCCATCTTCTGGAGCTCGGCGATCCGGCCGGACAGCAAGTCGTGCTGGCGGCGCAGGTGGTCCTGCGGATCCGCGTCCGGGTCGTCGAGCAGCACCGCGATCTCTTCGAGCGGGAAGCCGAGCTCCCGGTAGAACAGGATCTGCTGCAGCCGGTCGAGGTCGCCGTCGTCGTAGCGCCGGTGGCCCGCGTGGCTGCGCCCGCTGGGCGAGAGCAGTCCGATGCCGTCGTAGTGGTGCAGCGTGCGCACCGTGACCCCGGCGAAACCGGCGACCTGCCCCACGGAGTGATCCACGGCTCCCGTTCCCTTCTTCTCTTCGCTCTGTGCGTCGGTACGTGTCCGAGCCTGAGTCCTGACGTGACGTGAGGTGCAAGCCCGATTGCCGTCACCGCTGAATCCGATTGGCGCATTATGTGGCTTTTGCGTCGCTATGGTGAGCCGATGGTCTCCGACTCCCCCGCGCTCGCCGAGTTCGCCTCCGCACGCAGGCTGTTGCTCCTCCTCGCTCCCGCCCTGGTCGTGGGTGTGGCCTCGGCGCTCGTCCTGCTCGGCATCAGTCTCCTCGCGGAGCAGCTCCGGGACGTGCTCTGGGAGACGCTCCCCGGCGCGCTCTCCATCGGGGGGTACTCCTCGCTGTGGATGATCGTGATGCTCACTGCCACCGGCCTCGCGATCGGCCTGGTGCTCCACACGGTGCACGGTCATGCGGGGCCCGATCCGGCCACCACCGGGCTGGTCGATCCGCCTCTGCCGCCGGACGTCATCCCCGGACTGCTGGTCGTGACGGTCCTGGCGCTGGCGGGCGGGGTCAGTCTGGGGCCCGAGAACCCGATCACTGCCGCCAATATCGCGCTCGCCTTCTGGCTGGGCCGCCGGGCCGCCCCGCGGACTCCGGCCGCCCTGTGGATCGCGCTCGCCTCGGCCGGCACCATCGGCGCACTCTTCGGCACCCCGGTCGCCGCGGCCCTGATCCTCTCCGAGTCGCTCGCGGCCGGCGGGGGCGAGCCGGGCGCACTCTGGGACCGGCTCTTCGGCCCGCTCGCGGCGGGCGCCGCGGGGGCGCTCACCATGACGCTGCTGGCCCACCCCAGCTTCGACCTGTCGCTGCCGCCGTATCCCGGCCCGAACTGGGTCGATCTGCTCTCCTCGGTCGTGATCACGTCGGCGGCGGCACTGCTCGGACTGGCGGCGGTGTACGCGTTCCCGTACGCGCACCGAGCCTTCCGTGCTCTGCGTCATCCGGTCCTGATGCTGACCTGCGGCGGCCTGGTGCTCGGCCTGCTGGGCGCGCTCGGCGGGCATCTCACACTCTTCAAGGGGCTGGACGAGGTGAAAGCACTCAGCGCCGATCCGAACGGCTGGTCGGCCGGGCAGTTCGCCGTCATGGCAGTGGTGAAGACCGCCGCGCTGGTGACCGCCGCGACCTGCGGCTTCCGGGGCGGCCGGATCTTCCCCGCCGTGTTCATCGGCGTCGCGCTCGGGATGTGCGCCCATGCCACGGTCGACGCGGTGCCGCCGGCGCTCGCGGTGGCGTGCGCCGTGCTGGGGGTTCTGCTGGCCGTCACCCGGCAGGGCTGGTTGAGCCTGTTCACGGCGGCGGTGCTGGTCAGCGACGCGGCCGTACTGCCGCTGCTGTGTGTCGCCTCACTGCCGGGCTGGCTGCTGGTGACCGGGCGGCCGCAGATGCAGCTCCACCAGGACGGCACACCACTGAGGTGAACCGGACCCGCACCGCGCCTGTCCGACGCGCCGGTTGCGGCAGTTGTCCGTATCGTCACATCCGTATGGCCACGTCCCGGTCTGCCCGTCGGAGGTTCCCGTATGCCCACGCCTGTCAACGTCGCCGTCATCTACTACTCCGCCACCGGCACCGTCGCGACCATTGCCAAGGCCATCGCGGAGAACGCCGAGAAGGCCGGCGCGGAGGTACGGCTGCGCAAGACGGTTGAGCTCGCGCCGCAGGCGGCCATCGACTCCAACCCGGCCTGGGCCGCCAACGCGAAGGCGACCGCCGGCATCGCCGAGGCCTCGAAGGACGACGTGATCTGGGCGGATGCCGTGATCTTCGGGTCGCCGACCCGGTTCGGCAATGTCGCCGCCCAGCTCAAGGAGTTCCTGGACCGGCTGGGCGCCCTCTGGCAGGCGGGTCAGCTCGCGGACAAGGTCTACAGCGGCTTCACCTCCACCAGCACCCCGCACGGCGGTCAGGAGTCCACGCTGCTGGCGCTCTACAACTCGATCCATCACTTCGGCGGCATCCTCGTCGCCCCCGGTTACACGGACCCGACGAAGTTCGTCGACGGCAATCCCTACGGCACCTCGCACGTCGCCGGGCAGGGCGACATCCCGGTCGGTGAGCAGACCCTGACCGCGGCCCGGGTGCAGGCCGAGCGGGTCGTGAAGTTCACCCGCGCCATCAAGTCCGGCCTCGCGGCCGGGAGCTGACCCGAGCAGGCCACCGCCACCGTCATCGCCGCCACGAGCTGAGAAGGGCTGTCCGCCGATGCCTCTCCACAAAGGTTCGAACCACGACAAGGAACCGTCCGAAGAGCGGCGCAGGCGCGCCTTCAACCCGTTCTTCGGGGAGGCCGATCCGACGGCCGGGATGACGTCCGCGCCGCCGCGGCACCGGCTGCCCGACGGGCCGCTGCCCCCCTCGACCGCGTACGGACTGGTCCGTGACGAGCTGATGCTCGACGGGAACTCCCGGCTCAATCTCGCCACCTTCGTCACCACCTGGATGGAACCCGAGGCCGGGGTGCTGATGGGCGAGTGCCGTGACAAGAACATGATCGACAAGGACGAGTACCCGCGCACCGCCGAGCTGGAGCGGCGCTGCGTGGCGATGCTCGCCGACCTGTGGAACGCCCCCGACCCCTCGACGACCGTGGGCTGTTCGACCACCGGCTCCAGCGAGGCCTGCATGCTCGCCGGCCTGGCGCTCAAACGCCGCTGGGCGTCCAGAAACGCCGACCGCTACCCGGCGAGCGCCCGGCCCAATCTGGTCATGGGCATCAATGTGCAGGTCTGCTGGGACAAGTTCTGCAATTTCTGGGAGGTCGAGGCCCGGCAGGTCCCGATGGAGGGCGGCCGATTCCATCTCGACCCGCAGGCCGCCGCCGAGCTCTGCGACGAGAACACCATCGGCGTGGTCGGGATCCTCGGCTCCACCTTTGACGGTTCGTACGAGCCCATCGCCGACCTCTGCGCGGCCCTGGACACCCTGCAGGAGCGCACCGGCCTCGACATCCCCGTCCATGTCGACGGCGCGTCCGGCGCGATGGTGGCGCCATTCCTGGACGAGGACCTGGTGTGGGATTTCCGGCTCCCCCGGGTGTCGTCCATCAACACCTCCGGCCACAAGTACGGACTGGTCTACCCGGGCGTCGGCTGGGCGCTGTGGCGCTCGCCCGCGGATCTCCCCGAGGAGCTCGTCTTCCGGGTCAACTACCTGGGCGGCGACATGCCGACCTTCGCGCTGAACTTCTCCAGGCCCGGTGCGCAAGTGGTGGCGCAGTACTACACCTTCCTGCGGCTGGGGCGGGACGGCTACCGCGCCGTTCAGCAGGCCGCCCGCGACGTGGCGAACGGGCTCGCCGCAGAGATCGAGAAGCTGGGCGACTTCCAACTCCTCACCAGGGGGGAAGAGTTGCCCGTCTTCGCCCTGACGACCGCCCCCGATGTGCAGGCGTACGACGTCTTCGACGTGTCACGGCGGCTGCGCGAGCACGGCTGGCTGGTGCCCGCGTACACCTTCCCCGCCAACCGGCAGGACCTGTCGGTGCTCCGGGTGGTGTGCCGCAACGGCTTCTCCTCGGACCTCGCGGAACTGCTCCTGGAGGACCTTCGCCTGTTGCTGCCCGAATTGCGCAGCCAGCGCCACCCGTTGAGCCATGACCGGGAGGTCGCGACGGCCTTCCACCACTGAGGGGGCACGTCGGCGGCCTACCGGCCGTACGGGTTCTCCTCGCCCTCGGCGAGTACGCCGACGAACGGATCGCCCTCTCCGGCGAAGGTGTACGCGCCCCCCTCGATCCGCGCGATCAGCCCCCGCGTCCACTCGGCCCCCGCGTCCGCGGAGTGGACCCACATGTTCATGATCTCGCCGATGTGGCCCAGCGATTCGGGCCCGTCCTCCGGTGTGTAGTACTCGGTGACTGAGGCCCGCCAGGCCGCCAGCCCCGCCACCCGCTCCTTCAGCAGCGCGACCGCCTCGGACCGCTCCAGGTCGACGATGAAGCCGATGCCCGCCGACAGCACGTCCATCTTCTGGTCGTACGCGGTCAGCGCCGCGCGCAGCAGTGCGAGGTACTCCTCGGTGCCCCGCCCGGTGATCTCGTACTCGGTGCGGGGCGGGCCGCCCGCGGTGCTCGGCGCGGTCTCATGGGCGACCAGCAGTCCTTGTTTCGCCATCTGCTTCAGGGCGTGGTAGATCGACCCGGGCTTGGCGTTGGACCACTCGTGGGCGCCCCAGTACTCCAGGTCGTTGCGGACCTGATAGCCGTGCGCCCGGCCGTGCTGTCGCACGGCGCCGAGGACCAGCAGCCGGATCGCGGACATCCACTCACCCTTCCTATTCAACTTTGACTAGGGTAGCCCGCCTCCTGCGCGATCAGCTCGAACGCGGTACGGCCGTCCAGGGACTCCCGGATGATGTCCGCATGCCCGGCGTGCCGGGCGATCTCCTCGACGAGATGGGCCAGCAGCCAGCGCATCGAGCACTTCTCGTCCTTCGGGAACCAGGGCGCCTCAGGCAACGGGAACGTGTCGTTCATGCTCTCCACCGAGTGGATGAACTCCTCGGTCTCCGCCGCGACCTTCGCCCAGAACTCCAGCATCTGAGGGACGGTCTCGTCCCCGACCAGCCGGAAGCTGTCCGCCCACGTCTCCTCGGTGCGGGCCTTCTCGTTGGGGCGCTGCTGGGCGAGGCGCAGCCAGTTCAGCTCGGTCTCGGCGACATGCTTGAGCAGCCCGGAGAGGGAGAGTTCACTGGCGCTGGGCCGGCTCGCCGCCTGCTCCTCGGTCAGCCCGATCAGCGAGCGCCGGATTGCGCAGCGCTGCGCCTCGACGAAGGAGAGGAGCGCGCCGCGCTCGTCGCCGTGGGTCTCTGCGGGAACGTGAGTGACCATGGTGTCCGCCCTTCGGAACCGTTCGAGCTTGCGCCCGGTGTCTTCCTGACACCGACCAAGCTACGGATCCTTGCGGACAGCTTCGGTCCTCAACAGACGGAATCAGAGCGGGAATTCGCTCCGGCCGTGCTGGATCGAGATCCATTTCTGAGTGGTGAACGCCTCCACGGCGGCATCGCCGTTCAGCCGCCCGGACCCGGAGAACTTCTCGCCGCCGAAGGCCACCAGCGGGTCGTCCTGAATGGTGGAGTCGTTCACGTGGAACATCCCGGTGACAATGCGCTGCGCGAACCGCACCCCGCGTTCCGCGTCCGCCGTGTGCACGGCACCGCTCAGCCCGTACGGGGAGTCGTTGGTGATCCGTACGGCGTCCTCCTCACCGTCGAACGTCACCAGCAGCGCCACCGGACCGAAGATCTCCTGGGCCAGCAGCGGGGAGTCGTCCGGCAGCCCGGCGAGAACGGTGGGCTCGACGAGATTGCCGTGGGTACGGCCCCGTACGAGCGCCGTGGCGCCTTCCCCGATCGCCTGGTCGACCAGGGCCGTCAGCGCGTCGGCCTGGAAGGTGTTGATGACGGGGCCGATCTGGGTGGCCGGATCCCGCGGGTCACCGGTCCTGAGCCCGGCCACCTTGGCGATGAACTTCTCGGTGAACTCCGGCGCGACGGAGCGGTCCACCAGGATGCGGTTGGCGGCCATGCAGACCTGCCCCTGGTAGACGAAGCGGCTGAAGACCGCCGCGTCGACCGCGTAGTCGATGTCCGCGTCGTCCAGTACCACCAGGGCGCTGTTGCCGCTGAGTTCGAGGACGGCCCGCTTGAAGAGTCCGCCGGCGGTCGCGCCGACATGGCGGCCGACCCGGTCCGAGCCCGCGAAGGAGATCACCTTGGGCACGGGGTGCGCTATGAGCGCGTCGCCGATCTCCGCGATATCGGTGACCAGGACGTTGAGCAGTCCGGCGGGCAGCCCCGCCTCTTCGAAGATCTTTGCGATCAGTCCGCCCCCGACGACGGGGGCGTTCTGGTTGGGCTTGATGACGACCGCGTTGCCGAGCGCCAGGGCCGGCGCGACCGACTTCATCGTCACCAGGAAGGGGAAGTTGAAGGGGCTGATCACGCCTATGACGCCGACGGGCAGCCGGTAGACGCGATTCTCCTTGCCGTTCACCGGGGACGGCAGGATCCGGCCCTCGGGGCGCACCGCCTGCTGGATCGCCTCACGCAGGAAGTCCTTGGCACAGCGGATCTCGTACTCCGCCTTGAGCCGGGTGCCGCCCAGCTCGTCGATGATCGCTCCGATGATGTCCTCGGTGAGTTCATCGGTGATGCGCAGGGCACGCTCGAGGACGAGGCGGCGTTCATACGGATTGGTGCCGGCCCAGATCCGCTGGGCGCGCTCAGCGGCGCGATAGGCCTCGTCGACCTCCTGTGCGGTGGCGACGGTGATCGCGGCGAGCTTTTCGCCGTTGTACGGATTGAAATCGATGATGTCCCAGGAGCCGGTACCGGTCCGCCACTCACCGTCGATGTACTGGTTGGCCAGCTCATTGAAGAAGGACATGCGATCCCTTACTGCAGGTGCAGACTCCTGTTGAGGCGCCATCGTACTGATGTATCAGGACAGTTGGAGCAGGCCGCGGAGCAGATCACGGCTCTCTTCGGGACCCGGACTGTCCTGATGGAGCCGCGCCATGGCCTTTTCGTACTGAGCGACTTCTTCGCGCTTGTCCAGATAGAGCGCACTTGTCAGCTGCTCCAAATAGACAATGTCCGACAGATCGGATTCCGGGAAACTCAGCATCGTAAAGGAACCGCTCTCGCCGGCATGCCCACCAAAACTGAAGGGCATCACCTGAAGCGTGATGTTCGGCTGTTCCGACATTTCGATCAGATGCCGCAATTGCGCCCGCATCACTTCGCGTTCGCCGTACGGGCGGCGCAGTGCGGCCTCGTCCAGCACGGCATGGAAGCGCGGCGCCCGTTCGGAGACGAGGGCCTTCTGCCGCTCCAGCCGGAGCGCGACCCGGCGGTCGATCTCGGCGACGGGGGCACCACGCATGCCGCGGGAGACGACGGCATGGGCGTAGGCCTCGGTCTGCAAGAGACCGTGGACGAACTGGACTTCGTAGATCCGGATGAGCGAGGCCGCTCCCTCCAGACCGATGTATGTCTGGAACCAGCCGGGCAGCACATCTCCGTAACTGTGCCACCAGCCCGCAACATTGGCCTCGCGGGCCAGGCCGAGCAGGGAGTCGCGCTCCGCCTCGTCCGTGACGCCGTAGAGCGTGAGCAGGTCCTCGACGTCCCTGGCCTTGAAGCTCACCCGTCCCAACTCCATGCGGCTGATCTTCGATTCGGAAGCCCGGATGGAGTAGCCGGCCGCCTCGCGGGTGATACCGCGCGTGTCGCGCAGCCGCCTGAGCTGTGAGCCCAGCAGGATGCGCCGCACCACAGATCCACTCGACTCGCCTGCCGCCACTGGTCCAACCCTCCCCATCGCTTCCTGGGCATCGGGGCTCCCCCTGAACCCCAAGAGCCGGATTCTGCCATCAAAACGCTTCAGCCCGTACTCATTCGATTACGGAAATGAGAAGACTTCCAGAAAGCCATGAAACTGCCCGTAGGAAGAAATGAGCAAGAACCGGCACGGGGTCGGACAGGTCAGGCGCGTGCACGTGCATCTGCCCTTGCATCTGCCCAGCGCATTCGGAACCATGGACCCCGCGCACCTGCGTGCTCGTTCGTGTTGTGCCGCTGTACCACCGCAGTACTGCTACAGCCGCGAATCCCGGGAGTGCCTCGCATGGGGACGAATGGATCGACGATGCTCGAGCCGTTACGGCAGGGGCTTCCCCCCATCGATCCCTCAGCCGTCTCCGGATCAGCCACCTGCACCCTTCCGGCCCGCTACGAAGCCGTGGGCGGGGCCAGGCAGTTCACCAGGGCAACGCTGGACCGGTGGGAGCTGAGCGACCGCTTCGACGATGTCGCGCTCGTCGTCTCCGAACTCGTCACCAACGCCCTGCGGCACGCGCTGTCGGCGGACGCCCCGAGGGACTCCCAGGACCCTCCCGTACGGCTGCACTTGATGCGCTGGACCTCGCGGCTGGTGTGCGCGGTCCGCGACCCCAGCCAGGAAAGCCCTGTCGCGGCCGAGGCCGCGGACTCCGCGGAGTCGGGCCGGGGACTGTTCCTGGTGGAGTCGTTCAGCGACAGCTGGGGCTGGCACCCGTCCCCCGCACTGGGCGCGGAGAACCCGTCGGCGGGGGCGCCGGCGCTGCGCGGCAAGGTGGTCTGGGCGCTGTTCCGGCTGTCCGACGACGCGTGACGCGCACGGGCCCCCGGCTCGTACGCAGGGCGCAGCAGTGGCTGCGCGGGCGTGAGGATCAGTTTCCCGCTACCAGGTGGTCGAACTCCCCGTCCTTCACCCCGAGCAGCAACGCCTCTATCTCGGCCGGCGTATAGACCAGGGCGGGCCCGTCGGGATGGCGTGAATTCCGCATCGCCACACCCCCGTCGGGCAGTTTTGCGAACTCCACGCAAGATCCCTGGGAGTTGCTGTGCCTGCTCTTCTGCCAGACGACTCCGCGAAGCTCTGTGGCCGCCATGCCGTTGTACACGTGGTGCACAGGACGCTCCCCGAGTTGCAAGGTGCAAGTGTCAACTGTCTCGGATCATAGCTGTGTTCATATGCGCATGCATGAGCAGATGCACGTGCACGCGGGGTGGTCCTTTGATTACAGCTTTACCTTCCCCCGCCTGCCCGCCCTCACTGGAGATAGACGAACAGACCGTCTATTTGGCTCCCGCTCCGCACAGTTGCCCTGGATCCGCCCCATGGGCTGTCCCGTGAGCCGCTCCGTGCTTCCTGGTAGTTTTGCGCGGTCTTTCGTCAACAAGGGGGAATTTCACGTGCAGAATCTCGTACGCACCGGCGCTGTCGTCGTCGCGGGTCTGGTGGCCGCAGTCACTCTGACCGGTTGCGGTAGTGACAGCGGGAAGAGCGACTCGGGCAAGGGCGCCGCCGACGGGCAGGCATCCGCGACCGGGGGCGGCAACGACTCCGGGGACAGTGGCGACAGCGGTTCCGCGGCCGATGCCGCGGCGCTGGAGGGCACCTGGGCGGGGATGACCGACGGCAAGGCCGTCGCCCTGTCCGTCGCATCCGGGAAGGCCGCGCTCGTCGCCGACGCCCATGTCTGCTCGGGCGAGGTGAAGGACATGGGCAAGGTGATGCTGACGCTGAAGTGCACCGACGGCAACACCGACCGCACCATGGGATCCATCGAGTCCAACAACGGCAAGGCGATCACCGTCTCGTGGGACGCCGGCGGCAAGGACACCCTGGCCAAGACGGATGCGGGTGCGCTGCCGACGGGGCTGCCGGGCCTGCCCACTCCCTGAGCGCCCGTCCGGCGAAGAGGCCCACGCCCGGGTGGGCGGCCTGGACGATGACTCCGGCGAGGAAGACCCCGACGACGGTGCCGCCGAACCGGGCCACGGAACGCGCGTACGTCTGGGAGAACTCGGGCCGCATCACCATGACGGCGGCCATCGGCGCCCAGTATCCGTGCCCGAACGGCAGCGCGGCGCCAAGGAGATAGCCGACGGCGACGACGACGGCGTGCCGGAGGACCGGCGAACCGGGGCGCAGCTCGGCGCGCATCGACCTCAGGACGACGGGGACCAGCCGCAGCAGGGTGGGCCGGCTGCGGTGCGGGGCGATCGCGTCGGCGGTTTCGGTGGCCTCGGCCTGCTCCTCCTTCGTTCCCTCGCCCTCGGCCGTCTCGATGACATCGGCGAGCAGCGCGCCGAGACGGTCGGCGGCCCGGCGGGCCGGGCCGCCGAGGAGCTCCCTCGTGTCGGGGGTCTTCAGGGTCGCCACAGCGGGGGCGGCGAGACGCACCGGGTCGCCGTGGCGGATCGCGCGGGCCGCCGCATCCAGTACGGAGCCGGCGGCGGCCAGGAGTTCGCGGATCCGGTCCCGTTCGGGACCTTCGTCCGGGACGCCCGTCGCCGGGTCGGCGAGTGAGGCGAGCACCGGCCTGATCCGTTCGGCGACGCCGCGGGAGCCACGCAGTTCGGCCGGCCGGTGACGGGCCTGGCGCGGGGTGACGGCGGCGGCGCTGCGGGCCGTCATCAGCGGGACCGGGTCGAATGCGGCCACCGGGTCGTGGCGCAGCCTGCGGGCGTAGTCGGCCTCGGCCGCCAGCGCGTCGGCGAGGGCGTCGCGCTGGGCACCCCATCTGTGTACCGGGAAGAGGACGATCAGCGCCGCCTGGACCACACCGCCGAACGCGATCATCGCGCCTTGCAGGGCAGCCTCGGCGACGGAGGTGGGGAGAGTGATTGTGACGAGCATGATCGCGATGTTGGACGACGCGATGATGCCGGCCGTCGGCCCCGCCGCCCAGGCCAGCCCGGCCACGAACGTCCAGAGCACCAGCAGGGCCAGGAACAGCAGGAGGTGGGAGCCGGTGAGATAGCCGAGGAACGTCGATACGGCGAGACTCGCACCGGAGACCAGGGCGAGGACCGGCCTTGGGCGCCAGCTGCGCTGGAACGTGGCGATGGCCGCCTGGAACGCGCCGAACGCGGAGCTGGCGGCGACCACCGGCCCGAAGGAGGCGAGGGCGACCCCGATGACGAGGGCGAGCCCGGCCGCACCGCGGATCGCGATGAGCGGTTCGAGGCGCTGCCGCTCGATCTTCAGCCCCGAGCGGGCGGTCTCCTTCAGCGCCCGGAGCCAGCTCATGCCCCGAGCCTAGCCGGAATGCCCCTCATCGGAACTTTTCGGTCATCGATCCGGTCCGGACGTCACCCCGGGGCAGGTGCACCCCCGCTCACGGACCGCTCACGGACGTGCACCCCGGGGCAGGTGCACCCCCGCTCACGGACCGCTCACGGACGTGACACCCGACCGCGAGGGGTCACGTTCCCGCGCATCCCTCTACCGGGAACCGTCGATGCCCGGCCTCCGCTCACCCATCCGGGCCCGGTCGGCGGCAGCCGTACCGTGCGCCCAGCCCTCGCCGTCCGACACTCCGCGCACCCGGGTGCTCGTCGTCTCCGGGAACATCCGGTCCGCGGCGTCCGTGACCGCCACGCCCCGCGCCGCCAGAACCGGGAGCAGATCGCCGGCGGCAGCCCGCTCCTCCGAGACCGAGGCCGCGGTCACCCGGGCGGTGTCGGCCGCGAGGCGAGCGCCCAGCCGCTGAACGTACGCCATCAGGAAGGACTGACGGAATGTCTTGGTCCGCTTGCGTCCGCCGGCCCGCTGCCCCGCCTCGGCCTTCGCCATCGCCGCCGTGCCCTGGACCAGCAGGGAGGTGTAGAGCAGTTCCACGGCCTCCAGGTCCGGCTCGAAGCCGACGACCGTCGAGAAGCCGAGGTCGCTGTTCCACACGGCGCGGCAGCGGTTGGCCGAGGCGACGGCGTCGAGCAGGATCGCCTTCGCCGTCTCGTACGGGGCATCGACCCCGATCCGGCAGGCGCCCGGCGCGTCCTTGCTGTGCGTACGGGCGGCGAGGAGGGCCTCGTCGATGGAGTGCCGGGCCATCAGTTCCTGCGCCTTGGTGGTGAGAGCCTCCGCCTCCTCCGGGAAACCGGTCGCCTCCGCCTTCGCGAGCAGGGCGCGGATCCGGGTCAGCATGCGGGGTTCGTCGTGGGCGGGCAGAGAGAGCCGGTGGCCGGGGGCCCCGGGCGGCGGGCCGACCGGTTCGATCGCGGGGAGCCGGAGCAGCAGCCGGTAGAGACCGAGGAGGGCGGAGGCGTACGAGAACCGGTCGGGCCGGTTCCGGGGCGGAGGCGCGGGAAGCTCGGCGAGCTGGGACCGCCAGCGGTACGGCAGCTGCTCGTACCGTCCGGTCTCCGCGGCGATCAGGTCGGCGACGAGGCCTGCCCCCGTCTCGTCGAGTTCGCGGCGGACGATCCGTACGACGTCGGCGGGCTGCCAGCCGCGCTCCCAGGCGCGCCGGACGAACTCCTCGCCGCGCCGGAACAGTTCCGCATCCGCCGTCGGATCGGCGGCGAGAAGGGAGGCACCGGCGTCGAGACCGGCGTCGCCGTCCGAGTAGAGCGCTGCCGCGAATGCCTGGTCGATCACCGGTTCCATGACGTCAGGGTAGGCAGGGCCGGAAGGCGGGGTATGCCTGGCCCTACCCCGGAGACGGGTTCTGGTGGTCGTGTCCGGCGGGCCCTGCCACGGTTCGATCGACATCATGACTTCCGCCCCTGCGACCGACTTCACCGATGCCGCCGATGCCGTGCGGCTCCGCTCCGTGCGACGCTCCTACGCGGACGTCGACGCCCTCCGCGGCATCGACCTCACCGTCCCACCCGGCACCTTCACCGCCGTCATGGGACCGTCCGGCTCCGGCAAATCGACGCTCCTGCACTGCGCGGCCGGACTCGACCGGCCGACATCCGGCTCGGTCGAGGTGGGCGGCACGGAGCTGACCGGGCTGAGCGAGCGCCGGCTGACCCTGCTGCGCCGCGACCGGATCGGTTTCGTCTTCCAGTCGTTCAACCTGGTCCCTTCGCTGACCGCCGCCCAGAACGTCGCGCTGCCGCTGCGGCTGGCCGGCCGCCGCCCGTCCCGCACCGACGTACACGCCTCGCTCGCCCGGGTCGGTCTCGCCGACCGGACGGACCACCGGCCCACCGAACTCTCCGGCGGCCAGCAGCAACGGGTGGCGCTGGCGCGGGCCCTGATCACCCGGCCCGCGGTGCTCTTCGGCGACGAACCCACCGGGGCACTGGACACCGCGACGATCCGGCAGGTGCTGATGATGCTGCGGGAGCTGGTGGACCGGGAGCGGCAGACGATCGTGATGGTCACGCACGATCCGGTGGCGGCGGCATATGCGGACCGGGTGGTCTTTCTGGTCGACGGGCAGGTGGCGGACGACGTGACCGGCCTCACCGCGGAACGGATCGCGACCTGGACGGCGGCGGGACGAACAGGCACCCGGCAGGAGATCTCCGGCCGGACGGCCCCAGTCCTCCCCGCTCACGCGGCGGCGTCGTCGTGCTGACCGTCGCCCTGGCCGCGTTGCGGACCCGCTGGACCACTCTCATCGGCACCTTTGTCGCCCTTGCGCTCGGCGTCGGGCTCATCGCGACGATGGGACTGGGACTGGCCTCGACGTTCGACGCCCCGGGCCGTGAGCCGCAACGGCTCGCCGCCTCCCGGGTGGTGGTGCTGGGCAATGACACGCTGACCGTGCCGGTGCGGCGCGGACCGTCCACCGCGCAGGTCGCGCAGCGGCTGGCTCATCCACACCCTGTGGATATCAAACTCCTGAGCGAACTGCGGGCGCTCGGCCCAGTGACCCTGGACGGACGGACAGCCGGCAGCGGCGGCCCGGACGCCGTCGGCGTGGATGCCCCCGTCGCCGACGTACGCCGCGTCGTCGGCGACCGCGCCCAGGTCCTCACCGGCGACGCCCGTCGCCGCGCCGACCCGGCGACGGAGCGGGACGCCGAGGCGCTGCTGACCGTGAACGCCCTGCTCGGCACGGCAGGCGGTATCACCGCATTCGTCTCGGTCTTCGTCGTCGCATCGACGTTCGCGTTCGCGGTGGCGCTGCGCCGCCGCGAGTTCGGCCTGCTGCGCACGGCGGGCGCCACCCCCGGCCAGCTGCGGCGGCTGCTGCTGACGGAGGCGGCCGTGGTCGGCACGCTCGCCTCGGCGGCCGGGTGCGCACTCGGCCACTGGGCCGCGCCGCACCTCGCGCACCTGCTGGCCGACGGCGAGGTGGCACCTTCCTGGTTCACCATCCGTCCCGCGGCCTGGCCGCTGCACGCGGCCTTCTGGACCGGCCCGGCCGTGGCACTCACGGGCGTATGGGCGGCCTCGCGGCGAGCGGGCAGGACCGGCCCGTCCGAGGCGTTGCGCGAGGCCGACGTCGATACGGGCGTCCTGCCGCCCGTACGCCGGCTGCTGGGCTTCGCGCTGCTCGCCGGGGCCGTGTTCCTGATGACGAAGTCGCTGGTCACGGACGCGTCCGGGCTGCTGAAGCGGAAGACGTACACCACCCAGCCGATGGTGCTGATCACAGCCGTGGCCCTGCTCGCACCGCTGCTCGTACGCCCGTTGACCCGGCTGCTCCCTCTTCCCGGGGCGACAGGGATGCTGGTACGGGCGAATACGGCCGCGTCCCTGCGCCGCACGGCCGCGGTGGCTGCTCCTGTACTGATCACGGTGGCGCTGGCCGGTTCGGTACTGGGTTCCGCGATGACGGTGTCGCAGGCGAAGGCCGCCGAAGCGCGCGAACACACCCGGGCCGATCTGGTCGTCACGGGCGAGGACCTGAAGCTGCGGCCGACCCCCGGGGCGGAGCTGTCCGCTTCGGCGTCGACCGCGGTCTTCGTACGGGACGAGGGCACCGCCCTCATCAGATCGCAGGCGCGGGCGGTCGATGCCGCGAAGACTCTGGCGGCCGTCGAACAACTGCCGGTCGTGGCGGGCGACCTGCGCGATCTCGACGACCGCTCGATCGTCGTGAACGAGGAGTGGGAACAGCACACGGTCGGCGCGACAGTACGGGTGTGGCTCGGCGACGGGCGGCCGGTGTCGCTGCGGATCGCGGCGGTACTGGCCATCGGGACGGGGAACAACGGGGCGTACGTCACGGCGGCGAACGCGCCGACGGCTCCGGTCGACCGGATCGACGTACGCCTCGCGCCCGGCGCGGACAGGGCGGCGGTCGCGGCCGCCCTGCGCGACACCGGGGGGGAAGGTGCAGTCGACGGATCAGTGGCTGGCCGCGACTCATCCGCGTACCAGCCCGCAGACGCGGCTCGGCCTGATCGTGGTGCTGGGCATCGCGCTCGTGTACACGGCGCTCACGCTCGCCAACACCATGCTGATGGCCGGGTCCGTACGGTCCGCGGAGCTGAGCGCACTGCGGCTGGCCGGGGCCACCCGGCCGCAGGTGCTCGGGGTCGTCGCCGGGGAGACGCTGTTCGCCGTAGGACTCGGCGCGGCGCTCGGCGCGGCCGTGACCGCGGTGAATCTGGCCGGACTCGGCGCCGCGCTCGCCACGCTGTCCGCGCCGGTCACGGTGGCCGTCCCGTGGCCCGTGGTGGGGGGTGCGGCCGGGGCGTGTGCGGTGGTCGCGGTAGCGGCGGCCCTGGCGCCGAAGGCCGTTCGGCGCGGGTGAATCTCCGCTCGGGGTGGCGGTGAGGCCCCGCCCCGCGGCCCCGCCCCGCACGGCCGCCCCACCCCACTGTCAGTCCCACCTGCCAGACTCACACGCATGACCGAGCGCTGGGCTCTGACCGCCACGGAGACCGGCGGAGCCCATCTCGCCCCGCTGGCCCCCAACGGCCTGCCCGCAGCCCCGTTCCGCACCGAGCCCGACCTGGTGGAGGCCGTCCGCTCCCGCCCGGACGTCACCCGTTGGGTGTGGCGGTCGACCGCCGAGATCTATCCCCGTCTGCTCGCAGCGGGCGTACGGGTCAGCCGCTGCTACGACATCGAGGTAGCCGAGTCCCTCCTCCTCGCTCACGAGGGCCGGCTGGGCGAGCCCCGCTCCGCCGCGGCCGCCTACGCCCGCCTCCATCACGCCCCCGTGCCCCCGGATCCCCCGTCCCGATCCGCGGAGCCCGGCTCGCAGTCCTCCCTTTTCGAGCCGCCGTCCGGCACGGACATCCCGTTCGACGCCCTCCTCGAGGTGTACGCGGAACAGCTGCGCCGACACGACGCAACCGCGCACCCCGGCAGAATGCGGCTGCTGACGGCCGCCGAGTCGGCCGGCCTGCTGGTCGCCGCGGAGATGAACCGGTCCGGCCTGCCCTGGCGGGCCGATGTACACCGGGATGTGCTGCACGACCTGCTGGGCGAGCGCTACGCCGGCGGCGGCGAACCCCGCAGACTGGCCGAGCTGGCCGACGAGGTGTCCGCGGCGTTCGGCCGCCGCGTCCGCCCGGACCTCCCCGCCGACGTGGTGAAGGCGTTCGCGCAGGCCGGCATCAAGGTGAAGTCGACCCGCCGCTGGGAGCTGGAGGAGCTGGACCACCCGGCGGTGGAGCCACTGATCCAGTACAAGAAGCTGTACCGGATCTGGACGGCGCACGGCTGGAGCTGGCTCCAGGACTGGGTGCGGGACGGCCGCTTCCGCCCCGAGTACCAGCCGGGCGGCACGGTCAGCGGCCGGTGGACGACCAACGGCGGCGGGGCACTGCAGATCCCCAAGGTGATCCGGCAGGCCGTCGTCGCCGACGACGGCTGGCGGCTGGTCGTCGCGGACGCCGATCAGATGGAGCCGAGGGTCCTGGCCGCGATCTCCCGCGACCGCGGCCTGATGGAGGTGGCGGGCCACGACGGCGACCTCTATACGGCGCTGTCGGACCGTGCGTTCCACGGCGACCGCGACCACGCCAAGCTCGCGCTGCTGGGCGCGATCTACGGCCAGACGTCGGGCGACGGTCTGAAGAATCTGGCGGCTCTGCGGCGGCGGTTCCCACTGGCCGTGGCGTATGTCGACGACGCGGCGAAGGCGGGCGAGGAAGGCCGTCTCGTACGGACGTGGCTGGGCAGGACCAGCCCGCCGGCCGCCGGAAGCGGGGAGGACGACGAGGCGGGTATCCCGCAGGAGAGCGACGAGCAGTCGTCCGGCGACGGCGATTTCACCCCGGGCTATGCCTCGTCGAACGCCCGCGCGCGGGGCCGCTTCACCCGTAACTTCGTGGTGCAGGGCAGCGCCGCGGACTGGGCGCTGCTGTTGCTGGCCGCGCTACGCCAGTCCCTGACGGCCGCCGGTCTCCGGGCCGAGCTGGTCTTCTTCCAGCACGACGAGGTGATGGTGCACTGCCCCCACGAGGAGGCGGAGGCAGTGGTGGAGGCGATCCGGACGGCCGGTGAACGGGCCGGGCGGACCGCCTTCGGCGAGACGCCGGTGCGTTTCCCTTTCACGACGGCGATCGTGGAACGCTACTCCGACGCCAAGTAGAAGAGGTCACTCACCGGAACCGGACCCACCGGGCCGTTCGGCCGCCTGGGGCTCGCCCTCTCGCAAGAGCTGCGTGGGCTGCACGGTCTCCACCGGCGGAACGACACGCTTGGCACCCGCGCCCGACCCCCCGAACCCGCCGAACCCGGCCAGACCGTGGTCGTAATGCACTGCGCGCAGATGCTGATGCCGGTGCCGCCCGTTGAGCAGATGGATCAAGAACGCAGTCAGCGCGATCATCGCCAGGACAACCAACACCATGATCAAAATGTCCATAAGAGACGGCCCCCTTCGAACGCGCAGGCCGAAAGAACAACAATTGCCGGGAACGACACCGGTCGAGGAACCGGCGTACGGAACGTTCTCGACGTTTTCAGGCTACTCCGCGGAAAGGGCCCGAACCGGGCACACACATGCGGCGTCGGCCGAGGTGGCGGTACCCGCGAGATGCGTGGGTGATCTCCCCGGCCGAGGGCCGCACCAGTAGGTTCCCCTCATGCGAATAGGCCAACTGCTGGGTACGGGACGATCTGCCGACGTGTACGCGATCGACGAGGCCTGGGTCCTGCGCCGGTACCGCGACAGCAGCGATGCCACACCGGAACTCGCCGTCATGTCCTACCTCTCGGCGTGCGGCTACCCGGTCCCCCGCCTCGGCCCGAGCCCGGCCATCGCCACCCCCTCCGACCTGGTCCTGCAGCGTCTGACCGGCCCGACGATGCTGGAGTCGCTGCTCTCCGGTGCGCTCACCGAGGACGAGGGCGGCGCCATGCTCGCGGGCCTCCTCACCGACCTGCACACGATCCCGGCCAGGGTCTCCCAGGTCCCGGAGGACCGGATCCTCCACCTCGACCTGCACCCGGACAACGTGATGCTGACGCCCGACGGCCCGGTGGTGATCGACTGGTGGACCACCGCGGAAGGCCCGCCGGCCCTGGACCGGGCCATGTCGTCGCTGATCCTGGCCCAGGTGGCGGTGGACCCCGCGTCCCCGACGGCAGCGGGCGCCCGCTCCCTGCTCACGGCCCTGCTCCTGCACCTCACCCGACCAGGGAGGCGTCCCCGCCCCCCCCACCTCGCCCAGGCCAAGCGGTGCCGCGCGACGGACCCGAACCTGAGCCCGGGCGAGCTGGCCCTCATCGACGAAGCCGCGGACCTGATCAGCGAACTGACCGGGTGAGCCCCGCGCCGTCCGACCCGGTCGGCGGTGGCCACGGGAGCCGATGCCCCGTCAGGTCCGCACTCCCACGGCGCGGGCGACCAGCTCGACCACCGTGTCCACCAGGCGGGCGTCCGGCAGTTACTGCTCTCCGACCAGGCGGAACACCAGCGGTGCGGCCACCACAGTGGCCGTGGCCCCGACGTCGATGTCGGGCCGCACGTCCCCGCGGTCGATGCCGTTCCAGAATGCGCCTGGTCTCGGCCATGCCCCGGGCGGTGTATGCCCCGTACGCACTGCGCCCGGCTCCCGCCTCGGCGGCGGCGCCGATCACGCCCGCAAGCAGGCGGTCGGCCCCGGGCCGGCCGTACGCCTCCACGCGCGACATGAGCACTGCCCGCAACTCGGCGCGGAAGTCTCCCAGGTCGGGGACGGACAGGGGGCCGACACGTGACTCGGCAGCCGCGATGATCAGGTCCTGCTTGGTGTGCCAGCGCCGGTAGATGGCCGGCTTGCTCACCTCGGCCCGCACGGCCACCGCGTCCATCGTGACCGCGCTCATCCCTTGCTCCACGACCAGCGCGACGACCGCGTCGAGCACCGCGCGGGTGACCCGCTCCTCCCGCGGGCGTCCCGGTCCCCGTGCCGCGCCGCGAGCCTGCTTTTCGACCATGCCCCGACCCTATGAGCACCCAGCCCCGACCAGACCGGGTTCCCGGCCACCGACGTGGAGATCATCGTCTTCCCGGGGGCGGCCGACCCCGGGAAAAGAAAAGGCCCCAGATCACGGTGCGTGAGTTCTGGGGTTACCCGAATTCTGGGGCTGCTACGGAGCATGACCGCACAAACGGTGGCCCCCGGTGCCCCATATCGATCCGTAAGCGTCGGTCGTCGCTGACGACTCCGATGTCGATACGTTGCTCTACCGGGAGCCTAGCCAGTCGCCGAGATGGGTGTCACGCGGGTCGATGAACGTCTTCATCGGCGGTGCGGCTCTCACCGGTTGGCTGGTGTATTAGCTAGCTTCCTCCTTATTTGTCCGTAGTCAAGAGAGGAAGCGAGAAGGATCAGTAGTTCTCGTTCCCACGAGTTGTCCGATCTCGGTCCGCCGTCGTCCGCCGCGTTGCCCGCACAGCTGGTCAGGGGGTGATTCGTACCGAAACCCGGCTCGAGGCGGGCTGGCTCCGGCATCCTGCGCATCGCCTCCGATGCCTGCACCATGCTGTACATCGATCCACGCGAAGGACAGGTCACCGGCGCAGGTGCAGGCCATGTGCCGTTGCTGTGCGCACGCGAGAACGGCAGCAGTGACATCCGCGAGCTACCGGGCGGTCCGGTGCTGGGAGTCCTGCCAGGCACCGACTACCTCGAGGAGTCCTTCAGGCTGGGGGAGGGCACCGCGCCGGTCATGGTCACCGACGGCGTGGTCGAAGGGCCGGGCCTGAGGCTGGACGCCGGCCTGGAGCGGGCCGGAACACAGGCCGCCCAAGCCCTCCACGACGGACTGAACGCCGAGGCGATCGCGGACCGAATCCTCGACGCCGCGGTCGCGGTCGACCTCCTCGACAACGTGGCCGTGCTGGTCATCAAGCGAACATGACCGCGCCCTTCGCTTCGCGCTGCGGGACGCAAGTGAGGACGAGGCTTCCCTCATCCGGCACTTGCCCGGGAGCCCAGTGCCTGCTGCGACGGGACCCCCTGTGCACGACGTCCTGATGCGGGGTGCGGAGTGCCTGCGACAAAAGCAAAAGCCCCAGGTCACGGCGAGTGAGTCCTGAGGCTTCTACAGAGCCGCCTTCGGGATTCGAACCCGAGACCTACGCATTACGAGACCATGAGCGTTCGTGTTGCCTGGTGCCTCGCCATGCTGTCCGGTGACGTTTTTCCTGATCAGGGCACGTACGACAGGTTGACCCGTGCCACCCCGTGATGCGCTGTCCAAAGCCGTCTGTCCACCGGCTGTCCACCGACGGGGCCGCTTGGTCGGCCGCCTCCCGCCGCCCCATCGCTTCTGGCGAAACCCCCGACAGTGGCGGAGCCTGACATGAGGCAACTGTCCATTTCCCACAAGGAGCGACCGCGCGGCACGTCACCATGAACGCCACAACCTCCATCCACGAAGGGGGCCTCCGATCGAAACGATATCTTCCACACTCAATAAATGATATCGTTTCAATGGTGGAAGCATCTCCGAAAGGATCAACCACATGGCCAGAACCGTCATCGACCTCGATGAAGACATGGTCGCCGAGGCCATGCGCATCTTCGGGACCAGAACGAAGGCCAAAGCCGTCCGCCTCGCCATGGAAGACGCCGTCAAGAGGCACCTGCGGCAGGAGGGCTTCGACGCCATGGAGGCCGGCGAGCTCGACTTCAGTGAGATCGTCGAGAACACCGGGCCCCGCAACGCAGACGGCTCCCTCAAGCACAACGGCGACCGCGACGGAGGCCGGGCCGCCTGATGCAGGATCGCTACCTGATCGACAAGTCCGCCCTCGCCCGCTGGACGAAGCCGAGCGTCAAGGAGGCGCTCAAGCCCCTGCACGAGCGTTACCTCCTCGCCGTGTGCCAGCCCACCGAGTTCGAAATGATCCACTCCGCACGGGACAGCTCAGAAGCAACACGGATCAGCACCTGGCTCCACGCCTTCGACTACCTCCGCGCCGACGACCAAACCTTCGCCCGCGCCCTGGAAGTCCAGCGCCACGCCCTCAACGCAGGCTTCCACCGTGCCCTGTCCCTCCCCGACCTACTGATCGCCGCCACGGCAGAACTGCACCGGCGGACGGTCCTCCACTACGACGGCGACTTCGACATGGTCGCCTCCCTCACCGGCCAACCCACCGAATGGGTCGTCCCGCCCGGCAGCGCCGACCGTTGAGCAGGTCGAGCCTCCCAGCCGCTCTCGGGGGTGGGCACATCCATTGCGGCAGCGCCGTACCCGGACGGGGCGAGGACCTGGTGGGCGTATGCGGTCGGCAGGCGGCGGGCAAGCTCGGGGCGACTGCCTGGATGACGGCCACGAGTTCCTGGGGGCGTGTGTCCTTGAGCAGGGAGGCGCCGACACCGACGAGTAGGCCATCGTAGTCCTGCTCGTCCAGGTCGAAGGTGGTGTCACCGATGAGGACGCGGGTGTGGCCGCCGGTGGCGACGATCTGGCGGATTGCCCCGGCCGATGACCCGGTTCTCCGGCCCGGGGCGTACCTGCCCGACGGGGCTACCGAGCCGGAAGCCGCCGTCATCCGTTCCGCAGCGACCTCAGCCATGCGAGGTCCGCCGTGGCCTGGCTGCGGACCGTGTGTTCACGGGTGAACAGCTCCTGGGTCTTCGTCAGCACCAGCGTGTACGGGCGCCCCTGGCGGACGAAGTACCTGAGGGTCGTCTCCGGGCGGTAGACCGGGTGGGAGACGATCGCGGCCGGCTCGATCGGAGTCTGGTGGCCGGCCTGGCGGGCCCGGTCGATGAACTCGAGATCCTCGTAGTCGCCCATCCACCGTCCCCGGCGTCCGAGATCGGTGCGGAACAGGCCGATGTCCAGCGCGGTCTGACGGTGGAAGAGCAGATTGCAGCCGGTGACACAGTACGGCCACACGGCCAGTTCCCGGCCTTCGGGCCAGTCCACCGCACCGTGGCACTCCCGCAGCGCCTTCGTCAGGGCCACGGCCTGACCGCCCGGATACTGCACGGTAGTTCGGCCGCCGACGGCGAAGACGTTTTCCTGCTCGATGGCGTCGAGGAGGGTCTGCAGCCAGGCGGGTTCGGGGGTGATGTCGGGGTCGGTGATGTCGGGGTCGGTGATGTCGGGGTCGGTGATGGCGATGTACTGGCCGCGGGCCGCGCAGCAGGACGGTCCGGTCTCCCCGGAAGCGGTGCCGGTCTTGGTCTGGCAGGCCGGGACCGGCAGGAGGTGCAGATGAATGGGGTGCCCTGCACTCCTTGGGGGTCAAGAGGTCGCAGGTTCAAATCCTGTCGTTCCAACGGAGACGTTGGAAAGTTTCCGCAGGTGAGGGGCCCTTGCTTAGAGGGCCCCTCACGCATGTTCGGGAATGGTTTGGGAGGGCCGACGTCCACCTGTGTCGACCAGTTATCGCCCCATCCGGCCGAGACTGGCCCGTTCCCGGTCAGGCTGGCCTGCCGCTCCCGTGGGGCGGTAGGCCGGGCCGCCCCACCCGTGGAGTACGCCGGTCAGCGGACCGTCCGCGCCGCCTTCTCGATGATGCGGGTGACGGCGTCCGGGTGGGACACGGTCACAGCGTGGGAGGACTGGATCTCCTCGATGTGGGCATTGGCGCGCTTGGCCATGTAGACCTGAGCCTCCCGGGGGATGATCTGGTCATTGGTGCCCACCAGGGCCCAGGAGGGGATGGTCTTCCAGGCAGGCTCACCAGAAGGTTCGTTAAGGGCAGTGCCGGTCCCGGGACGCTGGGTGACCGCCATCAAGTCAGCGGTGTGCGCGGGGACATCCGCAGCGAACGCCTGGTGGAACTTGGACTGGTCGATGTAGAGGTCGACGTCCTTGGAACCGTCGGGGTTGGTGATCGGGACGGGACGCAGAACCTCGCCGATAACGCTGCCCTCGAACTTGCTCGCCAGCTCATTGGCGTTCTCGCCCTTGTCGGGGAGGAGGGCGTTGGCGTACACCAGCGCCTTGACGTTGTCGGAGCCGTAGGCGGCGTTGCTGATCACCGCTCCGCCGTAGGAGTGCCCGACAAGAACCACCGGCCCGTCGATGCTGGCCAGCAGGTCCTTGACGGCGGCGGCGTCGATGCTCACACCCCGCAACGGGTTGGCCGCGGCCACCACCCGGTAGCCGTCCTCCTTCAGCTCCTTGATGACGCCGTTCCAGCTGGAGGAGTCGGCGAACGCGCCGTGGACGAGTACGACGGTCGGCTTGCCGGCCTTTGAGGCAGTGCTCTTGGTGGCGCTCGCCGGACCGACCGACGTAGCGAAAAGGCCGGCGGCGACAGCCGCCGTGGCCGTGAGGATGAGCGGAGTGCGGGCACGCCGATAACGCGAATGACGGTTCATGAAGAGCCCTTTCGAGGCAGAGGTTTCAGTCATGTCCAGACAGATGGACATGGCCGCATTACGGCAGGGTGCTGCCGCAAGTCATGGAGAGGTAGACCGTGGGCGGCAAGCGGGAACATGTCCGGGCTTGCCAGGAGCGGGCTACGGCCGAGGATCTTGCGTGCACTTACTAAGACCATGAAACACATGGATGTGTGACACATCCAGTAGAGATCTTTTTTTGACTTACCGGCTGGGCCCACAAGTTGCTGCCTTGATTGGTGATTCGGCAAAGGCTCGCGTCAGGCCTGCGGTTGCAACAAGAAACGTTACGGCGGCTCTCGCGTTGGAACCCAAAGGGACGGGCTGTTATAAGCATGGGTAGTTCATTAATTTCCATCTTTACCGGAAGATCACTCCTAGCCCGAACATCTCGTGACGTAATTGTCCTGAGTGGCTGGATGCCTCCGCATCTGCCACGGCATTACCCACACCATGCAGGATGAGCCGACAGCGAGGCGCCGGCCCGGTGACCGGATCATGATTATCGCCTCCACGGACCCCGCTGTTACCTGAAACAAACGCGGGACCAGCCGCCACTCGCGTCCCGAGCCCGAACATCGGTCATCTGACTGCGCGCCGTGCACGAGGGCATGGCCAGGGGTGGCAGCAGGCCGTGAGCAAGCCCTTCGTACGCCTTCCGGACAGACCCGCGGCACGGAGCCGCGCGCGGTCCGCAGCGGGTAGGGCCCGGGCCAATCGTGTCTGCTCATAGTCACTTTACTGACGCTTGAGATCTCAAACGGCCCCAGACTCGAAATAGCCTGATCCAGCGGAGCAGGTGACGAAGTACCGAACCAACCGTTGCGCAATTCACGGCGCTGTGCGGGTACCGATCAGTACCCGCACAGGGCGGGAAGACGGGAGGGGACGAATCGATGGCTCGGCCTGGCGCGCGGTCTCGACGGTCGGTTCCTCGGACCGGTTACACAACGCCGAATACCACCAGGACACCCTGCCGGGCTTTCAGGATCAGGCGGCTTCGTCTTGATGTCTACGTCTGTGTCTGAACCGAGAACAAAGATGCAACACCAATAGCAATGAGGAGTAAGTAATTATGGTACAGCCTGTCACGGGCTTTCCCGGGGTAACCGTGGAGACCGACGTACGGTGCCGGTTGAGTGACGGCGTCGAACTGCTCGCGGACGTCTACCGCCCGGACGCGGCAGGAGGCCCCTATCCCGTTCTGCTGCAGCGCACCCCGTACGGGAAGCAGGGCGCCCAGTACTACAGCCGGTTGTTCACGTGACGTGATGGTGATCGGACTCGTTGGCGGTGCATGGGGCTGATGCTGCCGCCGGGTCTGGTCCGGCGCG
>NZ_JBEXID010000028.1:0-88727 GCF_040608395.1 Streptomyces sp. NPDC005181 | reverse complement strand
TCAACCTTGTTGCTAGACACCTCAAGGTTCACAGAGAGCGGCGTGTTTCACGTATCAGACCAGCTCAGGGCACCCACACATACGGCAGGAGAGCCCATTTTCTTTCCTCCGTGCGGCCTCATGTCGTCCCCGCATGTACGTTGGAGGAACGCCCAGATGAGCTTTGGCGACCCGAACCCAAACAATCCGTACGGCCAGCAGCCCGGCCAGCCGCCGCAGGGACAGCCCGGCTACGGCTACCCGCAGCAGGCGCCGCAGGGCGTACCGCCGCAGCAGGGACAGCCCGGCTACGGCTACCCGCAGCAGCCCGGTCAGGCGCCGCAGGGACAGCCCGGTTACGGCTACCCGCAGCAGGCGCCCGGCACGCTCCAGGCCAACAACGGGTACATCAACGTCCCGGTCCTGGGTACCGTTCAGGTCGCCTCGATGGGGCGCCGCCTCGGAGCTCGCGCCATCGACGGTGTCGTCATCGGCATCATCCTCAGCATCATCATGGGGATCGGTCTGGCCGGCGCGGTGGGCATCGCCAAGGACTGCGACCCCAACTCGGCGGACTACGCCTCGTGCATGAATGACGCCAGCGCCGGCTTCATCACCGTGATGTTCACGTGGATCGCGGTGATCGCCGTCTTCACGCTGCTCTACGAGTGGCTGATGATCTCGTTCCTCGGCGCGACCGTGGGCAAGCTCGCCGTCGGCCTGCGTGTCGTGAAGGAGAACACCGGTCAGAACCCGGGCCTCGGCTCCGGCTTCATCCGCTACATCATTCCGATCGTCGGCGCGTTCCTCTGCTACATCGGCGCCATCCTCGTCTACCTCTCGCCGTTCTTCGACAACTCCGGGAAGCTGCAGGGCTGGCACGACCGCGCCGCAGGCACCCTAGTGATCAAGAAGTAACGCGCGACGCACGACACGAAGGGCCGGAACTCCTCGCGGAGTTCCGGCCCTTCGTGCTCAGATAGCGTCAGTGGAAGAAGTGCCGCGTACCCGTGAAGTACATCGTCACGCCCGCCTTCTTCGCGGCCTCGACGACCAGCTCGTCACGGACCGAACCGCCGGGCTGGGCCACGGCCTTGACGCCGGCCGCGGTCAGGATCTCCAGGCCGTCCGGGAACGGGAAGAACGCGTCCGAGGCGGCGTACGCACCGCGCGCACGCTCCTCGCCCGCCCGCTCGACGGCGAGCTTCGCGGAGTCGACGCGATTGACCTGGCCCATGCCGACGCCGACCGAGGCGCCGCCCTTGGCGAGCAGGATCGCGTTGGACTTGACCGCGCGGCACGCCTTCCAGGCAAAGGCGAGTTCGCCGAGCTCGTCCTCGGAGAGAGCCTCACCGGTGGCGAGGGTCCAGTTGGCCGGGTTGTCGCCGTCGGCCTGGAGCCGGTCGGTGACCTGGAGCAGCGCGCCACCGCCGATCGGCTTGACCTCGACCGTGGAGGCCGGGGCGTCGGGGCAGCGCAGCACGCGGATGTTCTTCTTGCGGGCGAGGATCTCGACCGCGCCGTCCTCGTAGGCCGGGGCGACGATGACCTCGGTGAAGATCTCCGCGACCTGCTCGGCCATGGCGACGGTCACCGGGCGGTTGACGGCGATGACCCCGCCGAAGGCCGACAGCGGGTCGCAGGCATGCGCGTTGCGGTGCGCCTCGGCGACGTCGTCGGCGATCGCGATGCCGCACGGGTTGGCGTGCTTGATGATCGCGACGCACGGCTCGGCGTGGTCGTACGCAGCGCGGCGCGCGGCATCCGTGTCCGTGTAGTTGTTGTACGACATCTCCTTGCCGTGCAACTGCTCCGCCTCGGCCAGGCCACCGGCGCCGGAGGTGTAGAGCGCGGCGGGCTGGTGCGGGTTCTCGCCGTACCGCAGGACGTTGCTGCGCTCGTACGTAGCACCGAAGAAGTCGGGGAAGCCCGAGTCGTCGGCGGCGGCGTAGTCGGCCGAGAACCAGGAGGCGACGGCCACGTCGTACGCGGCCGTGTGCTGGAACGCCTCGGCGGCGAGCCGCTTGCGGGTCGTCAGGTCGAAGCCACCCGCCTTGACCGCGGCGAGGACGTCGGCGTACCGCTCGGGGCTGGTGACGACGGCCACGGACGGGTGGTTCTTGGCCGCGGCGCGGACCATCGACGGGCCGCCGATGTCGATCTGCTCCACGCACTCGTCGGCGGAGGCGCCGGACGCGACGGTCTCCTTGAACGGGTACAGGTTGACGACCACGAGGTCGAAGGGCTCGACACCGAGCTCGGCAAGCTGCTCGCGGTGGGCATCCAGGCGCAGGTCGGCGAGGATGCCGGCGTGCACGCGGGGGTGCAGCGTCTTGACGCGGCCGTCGAGGCACTCGGGGAAGCCGGTGAGCTCCTCGACCTTGGTGACCGGCACACCGGCGGCGGCGATCTTCCCGGCGGTCGAACCGGTGGAGACGAGCTCGACGCCCGCCTCGTGCAGACCGCGGGCGAGGTCTTCGAGCCCTGTCTTGTCGTAGACACTGACCAGGGCGCGGCGGATGGGCTTATTCACCGAGATGAACCTTTCGTCCCTCAATGCGATAGCCGTTACGGGCGAGCCGCCCCACGACCTCGACGAGCAGCTTGCGCTCGACTTCCTTGATGCGTTCATGGAGAGCGGCTTCGCCCTCCGGCGTGTCCTCTTCGGTCACCTCGACCACGCCCTGCGCGATGATCGGACCGGTGTCGACGCCGTCGTCGACGAAGTGGACGGTGCACCCGGTGACCTTCGCGCCGTACGCGAGGGCGTCACGCACCCCGTGGGCACCGGGAAAGCTGGGGAGCAGGGCGGGATGGGTGTTGACGAACCGGCCGCCGAACTCTGCGAGGAACCGCTTGCCCACGATCTTCATGAAGCCCGCGGACACCACGAGGTCCGGGCGGTGCTCGGCAGTGGCGGCGGCGAGCGCCCCGTCCCACTCCTCGCGGGTGGCGTAGTCCTTGACCTTGCAGACGAAGGTCGGCAGCCCGGCGCGCTCCGCCCGTTCCAGACCGACGATGTTGTCGCGGTCGGCGCCGACCGCGACAACCCGGGCGCCGAAGCCCGCAGGGTCGTCGCCGATCGCGTCGAGCAGGGCTTGGAGATTCGTACCGGAACCGGAGACCAGCACGACCAGGCGGGCCGGAGCGGCGGAGGAGGGCGGGGAGGCCACGGCTGGGCCCTTTCTCGCGTGGTGAAGCAGAGCGACGCTGTTTGTGGGGTCGTGATTTGTAGGGTCGTACGAAAGAATCGCGCCCCTCGATACGGGGAACTCTACGAAGGACCCGACCGTCAGCAACGATACCGGCACATCGGGAGACCCCCACAGGACGGGGGTGAGGGGCCGGATCACAGGGGAGATCCAAGGGAGATCGAGGGGGAGATCGCAGAGGGAAGGGGTGCGGTCAGCAGATATCGGCCCCCGGCGCCGTGCTCCCAGCTTTCGGCCTCTCGTGGCCGGGAGGTAGCGTCAGGGGACAGCGAACCGTCCGTCAGGGCGGAAATGACGAGATGGGGAAGACGTTCACCATATGCCGGACCGACGCCGCCGCACCGCCTTCCGCCACCCGCTGCCCGAGCGGGCCTCACTGCTGCTGCGGGAACGCCAGTCCCCAACGGGCTCCTCCTCGGATCCCTCGGACTCCTCGAACAAGAAGGACGACAACCCCTTCGCCGCACCGCCGGAGAACCGCCCCGACCAGCCGTGGCACCCGCGCCACCCGTCCCACGGCGGGAACGGGAGCGGGAGCGGAAACGACGGTTCGAACGGGAACGGTGACGGGTCGCCCGAGGGCGGCTCGTCCGACGACCGGCCGGTCTGGGGCAGCCAGTGGAGCAGCCACCAGCCGGGCCGCCAGAGCGGCGGCTTCGGCGGCCGTCCGGGCGGCCAGGGCGGACCCAACGGCCCAGGCGGCCAGGGCGGACCCGAGGGCGGCCCCGGCGGGCTGCGCTGGGACCCGACAGACCCCGCCCAGCGGCGCGCCCGCTACGCGCTGCTCTCCGGCATGTGGGCCTTCTTCTTCGCGATCTTCGACTTCCCGGAGATCGCCCTGCTGCTCGGCGCACTCGCCGTGTACTGGTCGATCAGCTCGCTGCGCGCCAAGCCGAAGAGCGCAGCGGCCGCGGAGAGCGCCGGAGGGGCTGCCCGTACGGGTTCCGCTTCCGGTTCCGCTCCGGCCGGGGCCCCGGCTCCCGGGGCCGGGACCGCCGCCCCGTACGCACCAGGCCAGGGCAGGCCGCAGACGACGGCTGCGGTCAGCGGTCTCGTCACGGCGCTGCTCGCGCTCTCGATCGTCGCCATGACGTTCACGGTGCAATTGGTCTACCGCGACTACTACACCTGTGTGAACGACGCCCTCACCAAGTCCGGACAGCTGGCCTGCAACGACCTGCTGCCGAAGCCGCTGGAGCCGTTCTTCGGCGTCAAGAACTAGCGCTTCCCGGTCTGCTCGCCGGCCCAGCCTCCGGAGGCTGGGCCGGCGGCGTTTCGGGGCCCTTGGAGAGCGAGGGCCAGGGGAATCCCCCGGAGGCCCAGGGGGAATCCCCGGCCGCCCGCTCGTGCCAGGGGTCGGTCGGCAGGAAGTCGTACGGCTCGGCGCCCGCATCCTCCTCGTACCAGGACTCCGCACCGGGCACGGGCCCCGACGCCGACGGTGACGAAGCCGGAGACGCGGGTACGGACCCGGCGACGGCCGTGGATCCGGTTCGGGTTCCGGTTTCCGTGCCCGCACCGGGCCCTGACTCCGGTCCCTCGCCCGCCTCCTCGCCCCGACGCCTGCGCCACCACCGCAGACCGCTCCGCTGCCGCTCCGCAACCTCCGCATCCGCCGGGGCGGGGAGCACCGCCCCGGCCTCCCCTCCCCCGCTCTCGCCGCTGCCGTGCTGCCGCACCTGCCAGGCCCTCAGCAGCAGCGCCCCGGGCACACCGATCAGCGTCGTCCATGCCGGCGCCGCCACCCCCGCGAGCCACCACACCGGGCCGAACGCGGCCAGGGCCCCGGTACCCAGCGGGCCGCCCGCCGCCGCGGTCAGCGCCGCCGTCGCGACACCGCACCCCACCGCCGCCAGGGCAGCCGTCAGCACGGTCTCCAGCAGACCTCGGGCCTTCTCGTTCCGTACGGTGAACCGGGCGATCGTGATACCGGCCGCGACCGGCACAGCCATGGCTGCCCAGTTCAGGACCGTCCCGGGGCCGTGGGCCGGCACCGCCGCCAGCAGGGGGAAGTTCGGCAGCGCAGGGTGCCCGGTGAAGGCGAACGGGGTGACCGTGGACGCCGTACCGAGTGCGAAGCCGGGCCCGAGCCCGTAGGCAGCACCCCACACCGCCGCGTTCGGCACGAGCGCCAGCGCGAGCAGCAGCACCGCGCACCGGCCCGCCCAGTCGCCGGAGAGCCCCAGGAACGACGCCTGCATCTGCTCCGCATGCCACACCAGTGACGCCGCGACCAGCAGCGCGCCGCCACCCAGCAGCACCGCGGTCCCGGCCGCCGCCGACCGGAACACCGCCTCCGCCCGCTCCGCGAACCGGGTCCGCGCCATGGCCTCGTGCAGCCGCACGGGCGCCCAGGACGGCGGCGGCCCGACCGGATGCCCGGCCGCCGTCCACACCCCGGCCCCCGCCGCACCCGCCACCACGGGAACCATCGGGAACAGGAGCGAAGACGGCTGCGCAACCATCGAGCCGCCCTTCGCATAGAACGCGACAACCGCCACGACCAGCAGATATCCGCCCGTCACCAGGCAGAAGACGCTCCCGACCGAGGGGGCGGTGCGCCCCTCGTCGGGCTCCATCGCATCGCGGGCGGCCCGATGCACCAACCACACCAGCACCGCGGTGAGCAGCAGCGGGACAACACCGACGGGGGCGGGGGTGCCGCTGAGGGTGTCGGTTCTGACGAGATCGGCGCCGTGCGCCAGCAGCCAGATCCCGGCCGCGGCATTGAGGGCGCCGGTGGGGCCGCTGTCGGACGCCGGGGAGCTGATCCACACCGCCATGACGAGCACGGCCAGCGAGCCGAGCCCGAGCCCCGCGGCAAGCACGCCCCGCAGAAAGGCGGAGACCAGCGCGGCGGACCGGCCCTGCTCTGCCGACAACGACGGGGTGCGTTCGGTCATTTGGGTCACACCGCAATGCTCCCAACGACACGCGCCTATTCCGTGTAACGGGCCAATAGCCGCTGTGTCGCCCAATATACGTTTATGTACTTTCTGGCCCGGCGCGGGTCCGCCGGGGGGCCGTCATGACCCACAGCGCCAACGATGCAGCCGCCCCCTCCCCGCTGCCCTCCCCCGAGGAGCTACGCAGACTGCGCAAGGCGAAGTCGCTGAGCGAAGAGCAGGTCGCGACGGCCACGGGGGTCACCGTGGCCACGGTCCGGTCCTGGGAGACGGGCCGCGCCACTCCACGGGGGCGCAGGCGTGAGGCATACGAGAAGCTGATCGGCTCGGACGACACGGGTGGCGCGGATGGCGTCGACCGTGCGGATGGTGCCGACGGTACGAACGCACTGGGCCACTCGGCAGCCGCCCGAACCCAAGCCACCGGGAGCACCACCGTCGCCCCGACCGACCCCGGCGCCACCCGGGACCAGCCGGCCACGCCCGTCGCCTCCGCCCCCACCGTCCTCTCGGTCCCGGCAGGCCCTGGTCCCAGCCCCGCCGAGGCATTCGATGCCCTCTACGTGCGCCTCGCCACCGCCCTCTTCCGGCAGACGTATCTGCTGACCGGTCGCCGGAACCTCTCCAAGGAGTCCGTCGAGCGGGCCTTCGAGCAGGCCTGGCAGCGCTGGCCCGAGGTGGCTGTGGACCGGGACCCGGCGGGCTGGGTGCGGGCGGCCGCGTACGAGTACGCGATGTCGCCCTGGCACCGGCTGCGTCGCGCCCACCGCCGCCCCGACCCGCAGCCGGCAACCGATCCCCGCTCGCGCGCCCTGCTCGACGCGCTGCTCGACCTGCCGCCGGCGTACCGGCGCACCCTGCTGCTCCACGACGGCGTCGGCCTGGACCTGCCGGATACCGCAGCGGAGACGGAGGCGAGCACCCCGGCGGCGGCGGGCAGGCTGATGACCGCGCGGGCCGCGGTCGCCGAGCGGGTGCCCGAGCTGGCGATCCCGTTGTCGCCCGACGAAGAGTCCGCGCTGTTGCACGAACAGCTGGGCATGGTCGCCCTCGCCCAGCCCGTGGCCCCGCTGCTCACTCCCCATGCGGTCCGTACCGGCAGCGAGAACAGGGCCAGACTCTGGACGCAGGCGGCCATCGCCCTGGCGGCCCTGCTCGTCGGCCTCGCGGCGTTCACCATCGTGACCGCCCCGCCGGGGTACGAGACACCGCCGTCGCCCGCCGAGCGGGTCGGGGGTGTGCCGCCCCGCGGCGGTCCGCAGAAGCTGACACCGCAGGACCAGAAGATGCAGAAGAAGCTCGATGAAGAGCTCGTTCACGGCCCCGCGCGGCTCGTCCCGGAAGTACGGTGACCGACCCGATTCCGACCCGGATCAAGACGGCGCGGGCCCGTACCCCTGAAGAGGGATACGGGCCCGCGCCGTCTGCGCAGTGACGCGACACAGCGGTTCAGCTGCGAAGCAGCTGTCAGGCGCCGAGGATCTCGCGCGCCAGCTTGGCGGTCTCGGTCGGCGTCTTGCCGACCTTGACGCCGGCGGCCTCGAGGGCCTCCTTCTTCGCCTGGGCGGTGCCGGAGGAGCCGGAGACGATGGCGCCGGCGTGGCCCATGGTCTTGCCCTCGGGGGCGGTGAAGCCCGCGACGTAACCGACGACCGGCTTGGTGACGTTCTTCGCGATGAAGTCCGCCGCACGCTCCTCGGCGTCGCCACCGATCTCGCCGATCATGACGATCAGGTCGGTCTCGGGGTCGGCCTCGAACGCCTCCAGGGCGTCGATGTGCGTCGTGCCGATGACCGGGTCGCCACCGATGCCGACGGCGGAAGAGAAGCCGATGTCACGAAGCTCGTACATCATCTGGTAGGTCAGCGTGCCGGACTTCGACACGAGACCGATGCGGCCGGGCTTGGTGATGTCGCCCGGGATGATGCCGGCGTTGGACTGGCCGGGGGTGATCAGGCCGGGGCAGTTCGGGCCGATGATCCGGGACTTGTTGCCCTTCGAGCCGGCGTACGCCCAGAAGGCGGCCGAGTCGTGGACAGCGATGCCCTCGGTGATCACGACGGCGAGGGGGATCTCGGCGTCGATCGCCTCGACGACGGCGGCCTTGGCGAAGGCCGGCGGCACGAAGAGCACGGACACGTTCGCGCCCGTCTTCTCCATCGCCTCGGCGACGGAGCCGAAGACCGGTACCTCGGTGCCGTCGAAGTCGACGGTCGTGCCGGCCTTGCGCGGGTTCACGCCGCCGACGATGTTGGTGCCGTCGGCGAGCATGAGCTTGGTGTGCTTCATGCCGGTGGCGCCGGTCATCCCCTGGACGATGACCTTGCTGTCCTTGGTGAGGAAGATAGCCATGGTGTTTGGAGTCCCTCGTCCCTTACTTCGCAGCCGCGGCGAGCTCAGCGGCCTTGTCGGCCGCGCCGTCCATGGTGTCCACGCGCTGCACGAGCGGGTGGTTGGCGTCGGAAAGGATCTTGCGACCCAGCTCCGCGTTGTTGCCGTCGAGGCGCACGACCAGCGGCTTGGTGACCTCTTCGCCCTTCGACTTCAGAAGCTCCAGGGCCTGGACGATGCCGTTGGCGACCTCGTCACACGCGGTGATGCCACCGAAGACGTTGACGAAGACGGACTTGACGTCCGGGTCGCCGAGGATGATCTCGAGGCCGTTCGCCATGACCTCGGCCGAGGCGCCGCCACCGATGTCGAGGAAGTTGGCGGGCTTCACGTTGCCGTGGTGCTCACCGGCGTACGCGACGACGTCCAGGGTCGACATGACCAGACCGGCACCGTTACCGATGATGCCGACCTCGCCGTCGAGCTTGACGTAGTTGAGGTTCTTGGCCTTGGCGGCAGCCTCGAGCGGGTTGGCTGCGGCCTTGTCCTCGAGGGCCTCGTGGCCGGGCTGACGGAAGTCGGCGTTCTCGTCGAGAGACACCTTGCCGTCCAGCGCCAGGATGTCGCCGGAGGCGACCTTGGCGAGCGGGTTGACCTCGACAAGGAGCGCGTCCTCGGCAACGAAGGTGTCCCACAGCGTCACCATGACCTCGGCGACCTTCTCGGCCACCTCGGCCGGGAACTTCGCCTGGGCGACGATCTGGCGGGCCTTCTCGATCGTGACTCCGGTGTTGGAGTCGACCGGGACCTTCGCGAGGGCCTCGGGGGTCTTCTCCGCGACCTCCTCGATGTCCATGCCACCCTGCACCGAGGCCATGGCCAGGAAGGTGCGGTTGGTGCGGTCGAGGAGGTACGAGACGTAGTACTCCTCAAGAATCTCCGGCGCGGTCTCGGCGATCATCACCTTGTGGACCGTGTGGCCCTTGATGTCCATGCCGAGGATGTCGGTCGCACGGGCGACCGCCTCGTCGGGGGTGGCGGCCAGCTTGACGCCACCGGCCTTGCCGCGGCCGCCGACCTTCACCTGCGCCTTGACGACAGACTTGCCGCCCAGCCGCTCGGTCGCCTCGCGGGCTGCCTCAGGCGTGTCAATGACTTCACCGGCCAGCACCGGTACACCGTGCTTGGCGAAGAGGTCCCTCGCCTGGTACTCGAACAGGTCCACGCGCGTCCGTCCCTTTTCAGTGGTCTCGCGGTTCGTTTTCAGCGTGGGCGTGCCGCGAGGGGCAACGTGACTGCTCTGTCACAAGGAAAGCGCACACGGTGTCCGGGTACGCGGCATGTCCATCTCGCAGGTTATCCCCGAGCTCCACAGGACCCTAAATCGCAGATCGCACCTGGGCGGTGATTACGGTCACAGATCACGCTGGTAGCCGGGTCGCAGTGGACAAAACGGCACGTGAGGGGTGGCAGAGAGAGGGGACCCGGGGCCGGGCGGTGCCCGTGGTCCGGACGGAGTGGTCCGAACACGACGGGGAACCACCCGGCGACGGGCCGGGGGCTGCCCTCAGAGGTCCGAGGGGTATCAGACCCCCTGGGCCGGGTACTCCGGAGCGGTGAAGGACGGCACCGCGTCGGTGACGAAGTCGGGGGCGATCGATGTCAGACCCTGCGCACCGTGCGCCGCGTTGTCGACGGTCGGGCGCGCGTCGCCGCCTGCCGTGCCCACGAGGCCGCCCGCGAACGGCTGCACCTGCGCGCCGAGACCCTGCGCCAGCGGCATCACCTGGGTCGTGATGCCCTGTGCGAACGGGGCGACCGCGTCCCCGGTCAGCCCTTGAGCCAGCGGCCGCACCTCGGAGACAACACCCCCCGCGAACGGCTGCACGTCGGAGACGACCGCCCCGGCGAACGGCTGCACCTCGGAGACAACATCCCCGGCAAACGGCTGCACCGCGCCGACCGCGCCGTACGTCAGCGGCTGGACCTCGGCCGTGACGCCGTGCACGAAGGGCAGGGCCGCCTGCTCGACGACGCCGTCGGCGAACGGAGCGACCTCGGAGACCGCACCCTGAACCAGGGTGCCGACATCTCCGAGCGCCTGGTCGACGACCGGCAGCACCGCGGAGACTGCGACGGCGACGATGGGCGGGAGCACGGCGCCGGAGGTCTGACCGACGACCGGCCCGGCCTCTGCGAGAGCGCCCTCGGCCGCGCCCTTGACGGTGCCCTGCGCGGTGGTCGCGGCGCCGGGGGCGGTGCTCTGCACGTAGCCGGGGATCTGCTCGATCGGGCCGAAGAGGTAGTCGATCGGCGCGTCGGGCGCGGCCGGGACGTCGTAGCCGGGGAGGCCCTGCAGGTCCTGCACCCCGTTTGTGCCGGACAGACCGGACAGGTCCCGCACGGCCTGTGCGTCCACGCCATCGGCGCGGTCGACGGCGCCCGTGAGCTTGCCTGTGACGCCGGTGACCTGGTGCTTGAGGCCGCCCGTCACGCGGTCGACCTGCCCAGCGGCCTTGGCGCCCGGGGTGGACGTCGCTTGCGCGACCACGGCCCCCGCGGCTGCCTTCGCCCCGGCGGTCTCCGTCTGCACGGTGTCCTTGAGCTCCGCGACCCCGTCGACCGCGTCGGCCGCGTTGTCGGGGGTGGAGAGCGGAACGGAGACAGGCAGTTCGTCCGCACTGGCTACGGCGGTCCCGAGGGCCCACATTCCGGTGGCCGTGGCGGCGACTGCTATGGAACGGCGGATGTTCTGGTGCATGTGTGTCAGATCCTTCGAATACGTTTCGACGGTCCGGAGTCGTCCGGACAGCGGGCAGACCTGTTCCGCCCCCGCGCGGCAGGTCGAGGCGGGGAACGGCCTGCCCTAGCCGGGGAATTCGAGGATGTTGCCGGACCTGTCGCGCATCGGGGCGACGGCCGCCGGAAGACCGGCACCGCGTATGAGCCCGAAGGAGGCACCGCCCGCGAACGGAACGGCGTGCTGTTCGCCGCCGCGTGGCCCATGGGCCTCGGTGGTGGAGGGGTGACCGAAGCCACCACGGGGATCGAGGGGCGCCCGCTCGGGCGCCGGTCCGTACCGCGGCGCGGGTACTCGGCTGTCCGTCCCGCTCGCGGAGGTGCCGCTCAGCAGGGCGACGAAGTTCCAGCCCTGGTCGGCCTCAGAGGTGTACCCGCAGACCGGACGCGGTGCGGGTACGGCAGCGCGCGCGGCGCCGCCGGCGGAACCGTGGCCCAGGCGCCCATCGGCAGGGGGATCGACAGCCGTAAGGGGAAGCAGCAGCCGGGCGGGCAGCGCCCACACGTCCGGGAGCACCCCGGCAGCGTTGTCGACGGCCGTGCCGACACCCTCGACCGCCTCGCCGACTGGCCGGGCGAGATACCGGACGGTGTCCCGCGTCGTCCCGACAACCGACCGGGCACCGGCAACGGCGACGGACGTCGTGGTGTCGGTGGAAACGGAGGTCGTGGCGGAGGCGGCGGAGACGGAGACGGAGATGGTGGACGCGGAGGCACTGGAAGCCGAAGCGGCGGAAGCGGAGGAAGTGGAAGCGGCCATCGGCCGGGCGTGTGTTTCAGCAGCCGACGCGCCCGACGGCCCTGCGGCCGGAACGTGTGTCGGCACCGGGGCAGAGGCGTCCGGGCCCCCCGTCGCCGCCTCGGCGTTCGGGACGTCCACCGGCTCGGCTGCCGCATCGGCGCCCCTGTCCTGCGCCCCGGCCCCGTACCCAACTGCCGTCTCCGCGGCGGGAAGCGACGGAACGGGTGCCTGTGCCGCGTGTGCCTCGGCTCCGAAGATGAGGCCGAAGGCCAGCAGTCCACCGAGAAACAGCACCACCTGCAGCGCGCGCCGACCGACCGACCCGCGCACCGGGCGCGGGTCGGCGACAGAACGAACAGCTGCAGCGGTCACGTCGGAGTGAGCCCTCCCAGATGGCGAGGGCTGCGGAACGCAGCCCTCCGCGGATGACGGGACGATGCTTGCACGACCCTCCCGGGTTGACGCAAGTCCCTTGTTACTGATGGGTCTCCTTGTCCGGTATGGGCAGTGGCCTCTTCTCCAGTGCCGCGGCCATCACCTCCGGGAAAAGATCCGGGGTGCACGCGAACGCCGGTGCACCCAGTGCGCCCAGCGCCGCCGCGTGCTCACGGTCGTAGGCGGGCGCACCCTCGTCGGACAGGGCGAGCAGCGTCACGAACTGCACACCGGAGGCCTTCATGGCGGCGACCCGCTTCAGCATCTCGTTGCGGATGCCGCCCTCGTAGAGGTCGCTGATGAGGACCACGACCGTCTCGGCCGGGCGGGTGATCCTGGACTGGCAGTAGGCGAGTGCCCGGTTGATGTCGGTGCCACCGCCGAGCTGGGTGCCGAAGAGCACGTCGACGGGGTCGTCGAGCTGGTCCGTGAGATCGACGACGGCCGTGTCGAAGACGACGAGCCTGGTCCGCAGCGTCCGCATGGAGGCGAGCACCGCGCCGAAGACGGAGGCGTGGACGACAGAGGCAGCCATCGATCCCGACTGGTCGATGCAGAGGATGACGTCCTTCTTCACCGCCTGCGTGGCCCGCCCGTAGCCGATGAGCCGTTCGGGGACGACCGTGCCGGCTCCGTCCCCGCCGGGAAGCGGCAGGTAGTTCCTGAGGTTGGCCCGGATGGTGCGGTCCCAGTCGATGTCGCGGTGGCGGGGCCTGTTGATCTTCGCCGAGCGGTCGAGCGCGCCGGTCAGCGTGGCCCTGGTGCGGGTGGCGAGCCGCTTCTCCAGGTCGTCGACCACCTTGCGTACGACGGCTCGTGCCGTCTCCTTCGTCGTCTCGGGCATGGCCTTGTTGAGCGAGAGCAGCGTTCCGACCAGATGGACGTCCGCCTCGACGGCCTCCAGCATCTCCGGCTCCAGCAGCAGTGTGGACAGGCCCAGCCGGTCGATCGCGTCGCGCTGCATGACCTGGACGACGGAGCTCGGGAAGTACGTACGGATGTCGCCGAGCCAGCGGGCGACGGAGGGGGCGGAGCCGCCGAGCCCGGCCGACCGGTCGCTTCCGCCCCGGCCGCCGGGCCTGCCCCCGCCGCCGTACAGCGCGTTCAGTGCGCCGTCCATCGCGGCGTCCCGTCCGGTGAGGGTGCAGCCGGTGGTCTCGGCGCTGTCCCCGCCGAGCACCATGCGCCAGCGCCGCAGCCGTTCGTCGTCCGCCGCGCCGCGCTCTGCCCCTGCCTCTGCCCTCGATGTGTCTGTGTTCGTGGCCGCCGTCATCCTGTTGCCCCCAGCCGTTCCATGGCGTTGTCGAGGGCGTCCGCGCCGACACCCTCTGCATCCTCGGTGTCCATCCCCAGCAGCAGCCGCAGTACGGGCACCACCGCCTCCGCCCGTTCCTCGTCGAGGACGGGGCCGAAGCCGGGGGCTGTCGCTGCGGTGACGGTCCCGGCCGGCCCTCCGGTGGCCGGGCCGCGGCGCACCAGTTCGCCCAGCGTGCGCCGTACGCCCGGCTCGTACGTGGAGAAGGTGCGGCGCAGCAGCGGCAGTACATCGGTGAACGTGTCCGCAGGCACACCGGCCAGCCAGGCGTCGACCAGACCGAGCAGCCGCTCGTCGTGGACGAGGAGCATGCCGCCCCCGCCGGCCCCGCCGACGAAGCCCTCGATCCAGGCCGCCGCGTCGGCCGGGGGTGTGCCGGGCGACAGGGCGAAGCCCATCAGCCGTGCCGCGTCGTCCTCTTCGAGCCGGCCCTCGTCGAGCAGCAGCCGGGCCGCTCGGCCCCGGATGACGCCGGCGACGGTGTCCCGGGTGGCCAGCTTGTGCAGCACAGTCGTCCAGCGCTCGCGGAGCCCGTCCGCCGGTACCGCGCCGGCGAGCAACCCGATCGCGGTGTGCACCCCGTCCACCTGGCGGCGCAGTTCGGCGGCGCCGTCGGCGTCGAGCCCGGTGCAGGCGGGCGGCAGTCCGACGCAGATCCGCGAGGCGAGTCCGGCCGCGACCTCGCCGAGCGCCGCCGTGTCCGTGGACCGTACGTCCCCGTACCGCAGGGTGCGAGCCAGGGCGGGCAGCGCCTCGGCGAGGTGGCCGACGTCGGCGTCGAGCGCGGCCCGGTCGGCGAGTGCCCGCATCACGACGGGCAGTGCGTCGGGCAGTTCGGCGAGGAGGCAGCGCTCGGCGAGCGCGGTGACCTCGGCGAGCGCGGTCGACGACACGGCCTCCGATTCGGCCTTGGCGGTCGCGGCGGTCAGGACGGTGGTGCCCCAGATCCCGGCCTCGGCGATCTGTACGTACAGCTCGGGCTCCCAGCGCAGCCGCCAGCTCTCCCGGAACGTGCCGGTGCTCCCCCGGCCTGCGGCCGGTTCGCCCCAGCCGATGGCGAGGAGCCGGAGCCGGTGCAGCAGACGGCTGCGGGCCGCGTCGGTGTCCTTGCGGAGGTCGAGCTCCAACGCGCGCTCCAGCGCCTCCGGTTTGAGCCGCAGCGTGCGCTGGAGCCGGGCGAGGTCGCGCTGCAGCGGCACGGCGGGTGCGGTGTCCGGCACCTCACCGAGCGTCTCGCCGACGATGAGCCGGTCCTGCACGAGCGCGAGCGGTACGTCGGAGCCCTCGCACATCACGGCCCGGATCGCGTCGGTCGTCTCGCTCAGCCCGGCGAGCGGTCGGCCGCGCATGGCGGCGAGGGCCCCGGCGAGCCGCACGGCCTCGATGACATGGGCGGACGACACGAACCGGTCCTCGTCGCGCAGGAGTCCGGCCACCTTGGTCATCCACCGTTCGATCGGCCGGTCGGCGGCACCGAAGAGATGCCCGTACCAGCCGGGCGAGTCGATCCCCGCCCCGTAACCGCTGTGCCGGGCCAGCCGCCGATGGGTCCAGGGCACCCAGGTCAGCTCGGTCCTGACCTTGGGCAGCCCCTTGAGGAGGGCCCTGTCGGCGGTGACGGTCGTCCTCGCTCCGAGCGCGGGCACATGCCAGGCTCCGCAGACGACGGCGACATCGTCCCCGAACTCTTTGCGGGCGGCACGCAGTCGGATCCGCATGTACGCCTCGCGGACGATGTCACGGGGGTGCCCGCCGTCCCCGTACACCTCGCGCAGCGCCGTCATCGCCTCGCCGAGCGCCGCGAACGGGGCCCGTGGGTCGGCGAGTCGCCCGTCCGGCGCGCGGTGCTCGACGACGTCCTCCCACCAGCGCTCGGGGTCGTCGTACCCGGCGGCCCCGGCAAGGACCCCGATGGGGTCGACCGGAGGCGCGGCCACCGCCCGGGCGGCGCCGTCGTCGCCCGCTCGGCCCTGATCCCGGTCCTGGTCGTGGTCCGCGTCCGGCGCCGGGGAGTCCGTCATGGCGAGGGAGTGGGCCGCGGGCAGGTCGATGAAGCGGACCGGCACGTCGTGCCGGAGCGCCCAGCGGATCGCGACCCACTCGGGCGAGAATTCGGCGAGCGGCCAGAACGCCGCCCGGCCCGGGTCGTCCACCGCATGGGCGAGCAGAGCCACCGGTGGCCGCATCTGCTCCTCGGCGGCGAGCGGCAGCAGTGCGTCGCCCTCGGGCGGCCCCTCGATGAGGACGGCCCGCGGACCGGCGGTGTCCAGCGCGGCACGGACCGCGCGGGCGGATCCGGGACCGTGGTGCCGGACCCCGAGCAGCAGCGGCCCCGCGGCGGGCGCGGCCCCGGTCACGCGGAGACCTCGCGGCAGGCGCGGTAGAAGTCCTTCCAGCCGTCCCGCTCGCGGACCACGGTCTCCAGGTACTCCTGCCAGACCACCCGGTCGGCCGCAGGGTCCCGGACGACGGCACCGAGGATGCCGGCCGCGACATCGCCGGGGCGCAGCACCCCGTCGCCGAAGTGGGCGGCGAGCGCGAGGCCGTTGGTGACGACGGAGATGGCCTCGGCCGTCGACAGCGTGCCCGACGGGGACTTGAGCTTGGTGCGGCCGTCGCTCGTGACACCGTCGCGCAGTTCACGGAACACCGTGACCACCCGGCGGATCTCCGCCATGCCGTCGGGGGCGGCCGGAAGGTCGAGCGAGCGCCCGATCTGGTCGACCCGCCGGGACACGATGTCGACCTCCGCGTCGGGCGTGGCGGGCAGCGGCAGCACGACCGTGTTGAACCGGCGGCGCAGGGCGCTGGACAGCTCGTTGACCCCGCGGTCGCGGTCGTTGGCCGTCGCGATGACGTTGAAGCCGCGGACTGCCTGGACCTCCTGCCCCAGCTCGGGAAGCGGAAGCGTCTTCTCCGACAGGATCGTGATGAGCGAGTCCTGCACATCGGCAGGGATACGGGTGAGCTCCTCGATCCGCGCGGTCATGCCCTCGGACATCGCACGCATCAGTGGGCTGGGTACCAGCGCATCGCGGCTGGGCCCGTGCGCCAGCAGCTGCGCGTAGTTCCACCCGTACCGGACGGCTTCCTCGGGCGTGCCCGCCGTGCCCTGGACGAGCAGCGTCGAGTCGCCGCTGACGGCGGCCGCGAGGTGCTCGGAGACCCAGGTCTTGGCGGTGCCGGGAACGCCGAGGAGCAGCAGGGCCCGGTCGGTGGCGAGTGTCGTCACGGCGACCTCGACGAGGCGGCGCGGGCCCACATATTTGGGTGTGATCACCGCCCCGTCCGGAAGAACGCCGCCGAGCAGATAGGTGGCCACGGCCCAGGGCGACAGCTTCCAACGCTCGGGCCGCGGGCGGTCGTCGGCGGCCGCGAGCGCCTTCAGCTCGTCGGCGAAAGCGACCTCGGCATGCGGGCGCAGAACCTCTGCGCCGACGCCGGCGGTGGTTTGGGACACGGTCATGGATCCCCCTCCAGATCGGTCGACCGGGTGTGGTTCCCACCGTGCACCATGCCACTGACAGTCGGCCCTTCCCGCGGTCGTTCCGCAGGTCGGAGCCGATTGTCAGTGCCGCGTCCTACCGTCGTTGCCATGCTGCTATCTCACGGGGGAGAACCCTTGCGCACCGCTGCTCCGGTGGTGCGCTGGACGGTGGAGCAGGTCCTGGCCCTGGCTCCTGACGAGTCGTCACGCAAGGCCGGCGGCAGGCTCGGTTCGGCCGGTCCGTGGTCCGGCGCGGGCTGCGACGGATCAGGTGCGGTGTGGGGGCTGTGCAAGGGAAGCGGGAGCAAGCCGTATCAGACGGTGGTCGATACGACAGGCCCTGCGTACACGTGCAGTTGCCCCAGCCGGAAGTTCCCGTGCAAGCACGCGCTGGGTCTGCTGCTGCTCTGGGCGTCGGACGAGGCGGTGCGCGGACCGGCGGAGGCGCCGGACTGGGCCGGGAAGTGGCTGGACAGCCGTCGCAGACAGGCGGCGCAGCAGGCCGAGCCGGCCGGGGGAGGCGCGGGCGGCGCCGGTGCGGGCCCGGCCGACCCGGCGGCCGCGAGGCGGCGCGCCGAGCGCCGGGCCGAGCGGATCACCGGCGGCGCACAGGAATTGGAGCAGCGGCTGACGGATCTGCTGCGCGGGGGTCTGGCGGCGGCCGATCAGTCGGGGTACGGGTGGTGGGAGGAGACGGCGGCCCGCATGGTCGACGCCCAGGCATCGGGACTGGCGGTCCGGGTACGGGAGTTGGGGACGATCCCGGCGTCCGGCCCCGGCTGGCCGGTGCGGTTGCTGGAGGAGTGTGCGCTGCTGCATCTGCTGGACACCGCGTGGCTGGGCATCGACCGGCTGCCGGAGCCGCTGGCGGCGACGGTCCGTACGCGGGTGGGGCTGACGGCCTCCGCCGATGGTCCGCCGGTCCGCGACCACTGGCTGGTCCTCGCCCAGTACGACACCCCGGACGGCAAGATCGTCACGCGCCGGATCTGGCTGTACGGAAGAGACTCGGGCCGCACCGCACTGCTGCTGTCCTTCGGGGCGGCCGGACGCTCCCCCGGTCAGGCCCTGCCGGTGGGCGTCACCATCGACGCCGAGCTCACGCCGTATCGGGGGGCCGGCCAGCTACGGGCTGAGCTGGGCGGGCAGTTCGGTGCGCCGGTGCCGACCGGTGCTCCCCCGCCGGGCTCCACGGCAACGGCCGCGGTCGCCGCGTACGGGCACGCCCTGCGGGACGACCCCTGGCTGGAGTCCTGGCCGGTCACCCTGCGCGAGGTCGTACCGGTGCCGTCGGGTGAGGGCTGGCAGCTGGCGGACGCGGCAGGCGATACGGCCCTGCCCCTCGCCCCGTCGGCGCTGTCCCGGCCGGGTCTGTGGAAGCTCGTGGCGCTCTCCGGCGGCGCGCCGGTCACGGTCTCCGGCGAATGCGGCCACCGCGGCTTCGACCCGCTCGCGGCCTGGGCCGACAGCTCCGACGACGGTACGGCCGAGACCGTGCCGCTCATCTGACCCATGGAGGAGGACCGATGCCCGGTACAGGACCGATGCCCAGTACGACCACCGTGTGGGAGGAGCTCGTCACATCGGCGCTGCTCGGTACCGACCGCCGGCCACCCGCGGCGGGAGCCAGGCCGGCGCCGGTGGCGCTGCTGGATGCGGCGGCGCTGCATACGGTGCGGCGCAGAGCCGGGCTGCGGCCCGCGGCTGCGGCCGCCCGGCCCGGGACGGCGCCCGCCGACCTCCGGCCGCCCCTGCCGCCCGCCGCGCGGCGCAGGCTCGCCCAGCTGCTCGCCGACCGGTCGGCGCCGAGCGGTGCGGGCGGCCGGCGCGGTGCGGCGCCCGATCTCACGGAGCTGATCCCGCAGTGGCTGGCCGCCGCCAGTCTGCGCGGTTTCCGGGCCCCGGCGGCGCTGCTGCCACCCCTGCTGGACGCGGCCCGGGCGCGTACCGACCTGCGGCCGCAGGCCCTGGCGTTCGCCGGGCCGCGCGGGCTGTGGCTGGCCGGACTGAACCCCGAGTGGAAGTTCGCGCTGCGCGGCTCGTCCGGAAGCTCACTGCTGCCCGAGGTGACCGACGCCGATGCGGTGCGCCGGCTGTGGGAGGAGGGTCTGTTCGCCGAGCGCGTCGCCCTGCTCGGGGCCGTGCGGGCGCACGATCCGGGTGATGCGCTCGCGTTGCTGACCAGTACGTGGCCGACGGAGCGTGCCGAGGACCGGCTGATGTTCCTGGACTCGTTGCGCGTCGGACTGTCCGCCGTGGACGAGCCCTTCCTGGAGCAGGCGCTCTCCGACCGCAGCCGCAATGTGCGCGCGACGGCCGCCGAGCTGCTGTCCGCGCTGCCGGAGTCGGCGCTGGCCGGGCGGATGGCAGCCCGTGCCTCTTCGTGCGTGAACCCTGACCTGACGGCCGGCGTCGCGACCGTCGCCGTGGAGGCGCCGCACGAATGCGATGCCGCGATGCAGCGCGACGGCGTGGTGGCGGTGCCGCCGTCCGGACGGGGCGAACGGTCGTGGTGGCTCGGCCAGTTGGTGGAGGCGACCCCGCTGTCCGTCTGGCCGGGGCGGTTCGGCGGGCGTACGGCGCAGGAGATCGTCGCCCTGCCCGTCGCCGACGGCTGGGGCGAGGAGCTGCACGCCGCCTGGTGCCGGGCGGCGGTGCGGCAGCGCGACCCGCAGTGGGCGCGCGCGCTGCTCGGCGCCCCCTCGCTCCCGCCGTCGAACAGCCCCGGTACGGCGTCGCTCGCCGAGCGGTCGAAGCTCCTCGCCACACTGCCCGGCGCGGAACGGGCCGCTTGGGTGGCCGACTTCGTCGCCGCGCACGGTCTGTCGGAGGCGTTCCAGCTCCTGGGCGTCTGCCCGGTCCCGTGGGCGGAACCGCTCGGCAGATCGGTCGTCGACGCGCTCGACATCGCCCGCGACGCGGGTAGCTACCCCTGGAGCTTCAGCGGCGTCATGGGGCTGGCCGAACGCTGTCTGAACCCGGCGGAAGCGGACCGCCTGGAAGTCCTCACGACCACCCCGGACGAGCCGGAAGGCGCGTCACCGGGTGCGGCCGGCTACTGGTCGGAGGCGTTCCAGCGCCTGGTCTCCACGCTGCGGCTGCGCGCGGCGATGGATGCCGAACTGGGGGCGGAGGCGGTGTAGGCGGGGCTGGGGGACGGTGCGACGGGGAGCGCGGCGGGATGGCGCGGAGCCACACCGGTCGTCACTTTCTCCCAGGGCACAGGGCCGCCGGACCGCGTGCCGCGGGAGACGCGACAGGCGGGCCGGGGCGGGCGTCGACCCGGCTCGGGCGGGCCTGGACCGCCCTCCGCCGGGGTCAGGCTTCCGCGGGCTGGCGGACGTTCGCGTTCACCCAGTCGACGATCGATGCCGTCGTCGCTCCCGGGGTGAAGATCGCCGCGACGCCCTGGTCCTTCAGCGGCGCGATGTCCGCCTCCGGAATGATGCCGCCGCCGAACACCTTGATGTCCTCCGCGTCCCGCTCCTTGAGCAGTTCGATCACCTTGGCGAAGAGCGTGTTGTGCGCGCCGGAGAGGATGGACAGGCCGATCGCGTCGGCGTCCTCCTGGATCGCGGTGTCCACGATCTGCTCGGGCGTCTGGTGGAGCCCGGTGTAGATGACCTCCATACCGGCGTCACGCAGCGCCCTCGCGATCACCTTGGCGCCGCGGTCATGGCCGTCGAGACCCGGCTTGGCCACCACCACACGGATCGGACCGGTCACACCCATCACTGCCTCCACATGCGTCTCCCGAGCCTGAAGGGCCGGGGATGTGAACGAACGTTATCGACAGCATCCCGCACCCCGCCGTTTCGCGGTGGACCGGGAGGGGGAAATCACACCTGGGACATGTTCGCCAGGCTCCGTTTCCCGCATCTCGCGGCACACCCGCCGCGCGGGGCGGACGCCAGGGGAGCCGCTATGAGGTCGCCGTACCACCGCGCCGCCAGCCGCACGGCACGGCGGTACGGCACCAGGGGCCCGACCAGCCCCCGTCCACACCTCTGCCACGGCGCCCATGAGGGCATACGGGGACCGGAGCCGCCTCCCCGTGCGCCGAGCAGGAGGTCGGCCATGAGGGTCATGAAGGTCCTGCCTTTCCTTCCACCGCTGCTGCTGCGCGGGCCGTGCCTGCACCGCACCTGGCTGTCATCGGCGCTGCTGAGGGCCACGGCACTGGAGCTGATCGTGCTCGCCGGGCATGTTCTCCTCTACCCCGCAGGCATCACCAGTGAGCGACGGGACCCCGCGCACCCGTCCGAGCCACCCGCCGAACCGTCCTTCGAGCCGTCCACCGCACAGGCCGCGACCCCGGTCCTTCCCGTCCGGAGCCCCGACCGGCCGCCCGTCGTCCTGCTCCACGGGTTCATCGACAACCGCTCCGTCTTCGTCCTGCTGCGCCGCTCCCTCGCCCGGCACGGCTGGCACCATCTGGAATCCCTCAACTACTCGCCGCTGACCTGCGACATCAGCACGGCCGCCGAGCTGCTCGGACGGCACATCGAGGAGATCTGCGCCCGCACCGGACACCATGAGGTCGACATCGTCGGGCACAGCCTCGGCGGCCTGATAGCCCGTTATTACGTGCAGCGACTCGGCGGTGACCGGCGGGTCCGCACCCTGGTCACTCTCGGCACCCCGCACGGCGGCACGGCCGTCGCCCCGATGGCCAGTGCGCATCCGATCGTGCGCCAGATGCGCAGCGGTTCCGCCCCGATCGAGGAGCTGCGCCGGCCCGCGCCCGGCTGCCGGACCCGGTTCGTGAGTTTCTGGAGCGAGCTGGACCAGGTGATCGTCCCGGCCGAGGCGGCCTGCATCGACCATCCGGACCTCAATGCGCAGAACGTACGCGTCAGCGGGATCGGCCATCTCGCGCTGCCGGTCCACCCGGCGGTCGCCGCGGGGATCCGCCAGGCGCTGGAGTCCCCGGAAGCCACCCCCGGACTCGCGGGTACCACGTCGGTGGCCTGAGGAAGACCGGAATCCTCACCGCGCAAGACCGCCACGCCGCGATGAGGGATGCCGACCCGCACCCGGGGCCGCCCGGACAGGCCAGTAAATAGAACGCGTGTCGAACATAGAGCCAAAGCTCTGTGCACAGTCCGTCGAAAGACGGCCGATTGCCCGTTTCCTGAGCTGCCGGAACCTGACGAAGATTGTCGGCGTCGCATACCGGCGGGTACAGTCGCGGCCACTGCTTTCCCCCTGGGATCCCCCACCGGGCCCCAGACCCCAGGTCCTGCTGCCGAGGCGAGAGAGAAGTTGGTGAACGACCAGCACCCCCACGCCGGGTATGTCGGTTACGACAGCCACTCCACGGGCAGCTTCGACAACGACCCGCTCTTCGGCACCCTCCCGGGCAGCTACGACGGCACGTACGACACCACCGCCTACAACGGTGACTACGCCGGCGGTTACGACGCCGGACAGTCCGGATACAGCGCCCCGTACGACTCCACCCAGTGGGACGCGGGCACGCATCAGACCGCCTCGTACGACCCCTATGTCGCGTACGGAGCCCAGCAGCCGCAGCAGTACGCCACCACCGCAACCTGGGTGCAAGATGACGGCGGCATTCCCGCGCAGGGCGGCTCCCCCGAATCGTCGGGCCAGTGGGACGCCAACGGCTGGTATCAGAACGGCCAGTGGGCGACGGCCGAGACGGTCGGCTACGACACCGGCGCATACGACGCCACCGCCTGGAACACCGGCGCCACGCCCGAGCACGAACAGCAAACCGCGCACATTGCGCAGGAGTCGTACGAACCCGAACAGAGTGCGCACGGCGCCCAGGATCCGTACGAGGCGCATGAGTCATACGAGGCGTACGGGAACCCGAGCTCCTACGATCCGTACGAGCCCTACCGCACCGCCGAGTTCAGCCTCCCCGACACCGACACCGACCGCACCGACCACACCGACGACAGCGGCGACGACGGCGACGGCCTCGACACGGACCGCGCGGCGGACCAGAGTGCGGGCGACATTCCCCGCCCCGTGAGCCGCCCCAGCACCCGCAGCGGCAGCGGCAGCCGCAGTCGGCGTCGCACCCCCGCGAAGCGCTCCGCGCTCCTCACCGTCGCCGTTCCCTCCGCCTGCGTGATGAGCGTCGCCGGTATCGCAGCCGCCTCCGTGGGCGGACTCGGCAGCGGCGAGGAGAAGGACGACACCATGTCGATGGCGGCCGCCGACCCCGGCACCGTCAAGCCGGTCGCTGCCAACAACAAGCTGGACACCCAGCTCGCCAACCTCAGCGCCGACGCCGAGAACTTCGCCGACCGCGCCAGCCGCACCCAGGAGCGCATCGACCTGAAGGAGCGGCAGGCGGCCGAGAAGAAGAAGCGCGAGGAGGAGGCCGCACGGAAAGAGGCGCTGCGGCCCAAGTTCCTCCTGCCGGTCAAGCAGCACGGCCTCAGTGCCTACTTCGGCCAGGCGGGCGTCAACTGGATGTCCGTGCACACGGGCATCGACTTCCCCGTCTCGTACGGCACTCCGGTGATGGCCGCGACCGACGGCACCGTACGCACCCAGTGGAACAGCGCCTACGGGAACATGGCCATCGTCACCACGGCCGACGGCACCGAGACCTGGTACTGCCACCTCAGCAGCACCAGGATCCGCTCGGGCCCGGTCAAGGCCGGTGACGTCATCGCGTACTCCGGGAACTCCGGGAACTCCACCGGCCCGCACCTGCACTTCGAGGTCCGGCCCGGTGGCGGCGCGGCCATAGACCCGCTGCCCTGGCTCCGCAGCCACGGCCTCGACCCGACCTGAGCAGCCGCAAGGACCCACGGCCGGTGGTGCCCCAGGGGCGTCCTGCCTAGAGCTTCTCCACCGGCGCGTACCGCAGCAGCAGCTTCTTCGGCCGTTCGTCCCCGAAGTCGACCGTCGCCTTCGCCTGGTCGCCGATCCCCTCGACCGCTGTCACCGTGCCGAGCCCGAACTGGTCGTGCGTGACCCGGTCCCCGACCACCAGCGTGATCGTCGGCTTGTCCGAGGTGCGCCGGGTCGCAAAACCCGAGGGGCCCGAGCGTGAGCGCGACGAGGACAGCGACGATGTGATGCCCGACGTCGGTCCGGCCGGTGCCGCCATCGGCCCGGTCCGCTTCCACTGCAGATGCTGGTCCGGGATCTCCTCGAGGAACCGCGACGGCGGGTTGTACGAGGGCTGCCCCCACGCACTGCGCATCGCCGCCCGGGTCAGATAGAGCCGCTCACGGGCCCGGGTGATCCCGACATAGGCGAGGCGCCGCTCCTCCTCCAGCTCCTTGGCCTGTCCCAGCGCGCGCATGTGCGGGAAGACGCCGTCCTCCATGCCGGTCAGGAAGACCACCGGGAATTCGAGGCCCTTCGCGGTGTGCAGGGTCATCAGTGTGATGACGCCGGAGCCGTCCGTGTCCTCGTCGGGGATCTGGTCGGAGTCGGCGACGAGCGCGACCTTCTCCAGGAACTCGGCGAGCGTGCCCGCACTCGCGCCCTCCCCCGCGTCGGACTCCCCCTGCTCCTGCTCGAACTCGAGCGCGACGGCGGCGAGTTCCTGCAGGTTCTCGATGCGGGTCTCGTCCTGCGGATCGGTGGACGCCTGGAGTTCCGCGAGATAGCCGGTCCGCTCCAGAACCGCCTCCAGCACCACGGCGGGGCCCGCGCCCGACTCGACGATCGTGCGCAGCTCCTCCATCAGCGTGTTGAACCGCTTGACGGCGTTGGCCGAGCGGGCCGCCATGCCGTACGCCTCGTCGACGCGGCGCAGCGCCTGCGGGAACGTGATCTTCTCGCGCAGCGACAGGGCGTCGATCATCGCCTCGGCGCGGTCGCCGATGCCGCGCTTCGGCACGTTCAGAATGCGGCGCAGCGGGACGGTGTCCTCGGGGTTGGCGAGGACCCGGAGGTAGGCAAGGATGTCCCGGACCTCCTTGCGCTCGTAGAAGCGCACGCCGCCGACGACCTTGTAGGGCAGGCCGACGCGGATGAAGATCTCTTCAAAAACCCGGGACTGCGCGTTCGTCCGGTAGAAGATGGCGACATCGCCCGCCTTGGCGTCGCCCGCGTCGGTCAGCCGGTCGATCTCGTCGGCGACGAACTGCGCCTCGTCGTGCTCGGTGTCGGCGACATAGCCGGTGATCCGGGCGCCCTCGCCCGCGTTCGTCCAGAGGTTCTTGGGGCGGCGGCTCTCGTTGCGCTCGATGACCGCGTTGGCCGCGGAGAGAATCGTCTGCGTGGAGCGGTAGTTCTGCTCCAGCAGGATCGTCGTCGCGTTCGGGTAGTCCTCCTCGAACTGGAGGATGTTGCGGATGGTCGCGCCGCGGAAGGCGTAGATCGACTGGTCCGCGTCACCCACGACGCACAGCTCGGCGGGGGCGTCGGCCGGTCCGGCCGGGCCCACCAGTTCGCGTACGAGTGTGTACTGCGCGTGGTTGGTGTCCTGGTACTCGTCGACGAGGACGTGCCGGAAGCGGCGGCGGTAGTGCTCAGCGACATCGGGGAACGCCTGGAGCAGATGGACCGTCGTCATGATGATGTCGTCGAAGTCCAGTGCGTTGGCCTCGCGCAGCCGGGACTGGTACATCGCGTAGGCCTGGGCGAGCGTCTTCTCGAAGCCGTCCGCGGCCTGCCCGGCGAAGGTCTCCTCGTCGATCAGTTCGTTCTTCAGGTTCGAGACCTTCGCCGTGAACGACTTCGGCGGAAAGCGCTTCGGGTCGAGGTCCAGATCGCGGCAGACCAGGGCCATCAGCCGCTTGGAGTCGGCGGCGTCGTAGATCGAGAACGACGAGGTGAAGCCGAGCTTCTTCGATTCCCGGCGCAGGATCCGTACGCACGCGCTGTGGAACGTCATGACCCACATGGCGTTGGCGCGCGGTCCGACGAGCTGCTCGACGCGCTCCTTCATCTCGCCCGCGGCCTTGTTGGTGAAGGTGATCGCCAGGATCTGGCCGGGGTGCACCCCGCGCTCGGCCAGCAGATGGGCGATGCGGTGGGTGAGAACCCGGGTCTTGCCGGAGCCGGCCCCGGCGACGATGAGCAGCGGCGAGCCGGCGTGCACGACGGCGGCGCGCTGCTCGGTGTTCAGCCCGTCGAGCAGGGCGGCGGCGTCGATGACGGGGCGGTGGGCGCCGTCCCGGTAGTACGCGTCCCTGGGCGGCGGGGGCGCGTCGAATACGCCCGCGAAGAGGTCCTCCGGCACCGCTTCGGGTGCGGAGTCCTCGGGGGGCGGCGGGGGCTCTTCCTCCGAGTGCTGGAGGCCGGCCAGGAAACTGTCGTCAAAGAGGCTGCTCATCGCTTGACGAGTCTAGGCCGCCGCACCGACACCGTGCGGCCGCATGGCTAACCGCACCCGGAACACGGGCACATACAGAGACCACGCACCCACACCGCGTAAGGGAAGAGGGGGCTCGCTCCGCCCGCACCACCACCCCGTCATCAAGGTCACGAAAATGTATCGGGCATATCGAACATCAACCTTCACAGCAGCACCATGGGTTGGCTAGCGTGCTCGGTCGGGCGGCCCGTACCACCTGAGGCGAACCACGCCGAGCGGGCTCCCACGCTGAATCCGGGCTGCCCTCGCGGGAGTTCGGAACCGGGGACCCACATGCATCACCGGGGTGAATCGGTCCATATCCCTCATTCGGACCGTAGGGCAGCCTTCCGTTCCGCCCGAACCCGACAGCTAACCCGGTAGGCGGTCCACGGAAGGAGATGCCGGCCTTGGCGTCGCATCGCAAACCGCGCACCCGTGTGCGCAGCACCACCCCCGCCGTCGGGTTCACGACGGCCGCACTGGCAGGGATGACCCTGCTGTCCGCGCAGAGCGCCACGGCCGCGCCGGCCTCACCGAAGCCCAGCATCGAGGACGTGCAGAAGAAGGTCGACGACCTCTACCGGCAGGCGGGCACCGCGACCCAGCAGTACAACCAGGCGAAGGAGGCCTCCGCCGCACAGCGGGGCAAGGCCGACGCCCTGCTGAACGAGGTCGCGAAGCGTGCCGACAAGCTGAACGACGCGCGTAGGGCGCTCGGTGAGTACGCGGCCGCGCAGTACCGCACCGGCTCCATCGCACCGACCGCCACCTTCTTCCTGGCCGACGACCCGCAGTCGTACTTCGACCAGAACCAGTTGATGGCCCGGATGGCGGGCCGGCAGCAGAAGGCGGTCACGGACTTCCGCACCCAGCAGGCCGCGGCGTCGGAGAAGCGCGCCGAGGCGGTGAAGAGCCTGGAGACGCTCACCGAGTCGCAGGCCACGCTGCGGACGAGCAAGGAGAACGTCCAGAAGAAGCTGGGCGAGGCCCGCACGATGCTGTCGAAGCTGACGGCCGAGGAGAAGGCGCGACTCGCAGCGCTGGAGCGCAAGAAGGAGGCGGAGGCCAAGCGCAAGGCGGAGGAGCTGGCCCGCCGGCAGGCCGCCGCCAAGGCCGAGGCGGACCGCAAGGCCGAGGAGGCCGCGCAGCAGGCCGGATCCGGCGGCGATACGGGAACGGGCACCGGGACCGGAACCGGCTCGGACACCAGCGCCACCACGAAGGCCGAGAAGGTCCTCGCCTTTGCCCGCGCCCAGATAGGCAAGCCGTACGTCTGGGGCGCGACGGGCCCCTCGTCGTACGACTGCTCGGGGCTGACCCAGGCCGCCTGGAAGGCGGCGGGCGTCGACATCCCCCGTACCACCTGGGACCAGGTGGAGATCGGCACGCGGATCGCGACGGCGGATCTGCAGCCGGGCGACCTCGTCTTCTTCTACGACGACATCAGTCACGTCGGCATCTACGAGGGCGACGGCATGATGATCCACGCCCCGAAGCCGGGGGCGAATGTCCGCGAGGAGTCGATCTATTACATGCCGATCTACGGCAGCGTGCGGCCCGCGTAGCGCGGCCCCGGACAGCGACGAGCCCCTGCCGGACGGATCCGGCAGGGGCTCGCGCGATGAATGACAGGGGCGGCTCGGGCGGCAGCGGCCGGCTCAGGTCCAGAGGGTCGCGATGAAGATATTGGCGACTGTCAGTCCGCCGACCGCCGCGAAGACGCCCTTCTCGACCTTCTCCTCGTCCCGCTTGATGTAGACCAGCGCGAGGATCACGACCAGGACCGCCAGCTTCACGCCGATCTTGATGTTGTTGACCGGCTGGTCGTCGGCCTGGTTGAGCCCGACCAGTGCAACACCGGTGACCAGCATGGTCAGCGCACCGTGCAGCATCGCCGGGACGAAGCGTGCCGTGCCCGCGCCCATCGCCTTCATCTGGGTCAGGAAGCCGCCCAGGAGGGAGGCGATACCGATGATGTGCAGCGCGACGAAGACATTGATGAGTACGTCCATGGGGCCGCAGCCTAGCCGGGGTCATAGCACCGCCCTCCGGCGAGGTGGGGGATCTGTGCATTTCACTCGCATCTGCACCAATTGCCTGCCTCTGGTGCGATTTCTCCGATCACTTGATGACATCGCCTCGCCAAATTCGGGCAATAGCCGTCATTACGACTCTTCCCCATGCCCCGGGTTTAGCGTCCCTATCCAGGTGACCGACTTCACCGTCGCTCCGCACCCGGACGGCGACCCGGTCACCCCGCCGAAGAGTCCGGCGGCGAGCCGCTCCCCCCTGCCGGCTTCGCCGTCGGACCTCCGCGGGCCCGCCGGTAGGCCCCGACGGGCAGTCGACAGCGAGGAGCCCCGCCCCCGTGGCAGCACATCGAAAACCCAAGCAGCGCCCGCATACCGGCTCTGCTGCCCGCACCGCAGCCACCCTCGCGTTTGCGGGGGCCGCGACAGCTGCCGCCCTGCCGGGGGCTGCACACGCCGATCCACAGCCCACCCCTTCCCAGGTCAAGGCCACAGTGGACCGGCTGTACCACCAGGCGGAGGTCGCCACCGAGCAGTACAACGGCGCGAAGGAGAAGGCGACCGCCACCGCCAAGTCCCTGGGAGCACTGCGCGACGAGGCCGCCCGCAGGACCGAACGCCTCAACGCCTCCCGCAACGCACTCGGTTCGCTCGCCGCCGCGCAGTACCGCACCGGAGGCATCGACCCCGCCGTACAGCTGGCGCTCTCCTCCAACCCCGACCAGTACCTGCAACGGGCCTCGTACGTGGACCGGATCGCCGACCGTCAGGCCACCGAGCTCTCCAAGGTGCAGCGGCAGGTCACCGAGATCGCGCAGCTGCGCGCCGAGGCGAAGGAGGAGCTGGCGGCACTGGGCGCCCGCCAGGCCGAACTGAAGAAGCACCGCACGACGGTCAGGGCCAAACTGGCCGACGCCCAGCGGCTCCTGGACACCCTGTCCCCCGCGCAGCGCGCCGCGTACGAGCGGTGGGACACCACACGCTCCGCTGCCGGCCACGCCGATCGCAGCGACCGGCGCGCCGGCGCCGCACAGGCCGCCCCCAACGCCCGCGCCGCAGAGGCCGTCGCGTTCGCCTACGGGGCGCTGGGCAAGCCGTACGTCTGGGGCGCGACCGGTCCGACCTCGTTCGACTGCTCCGGGCTGACCCAGGCCGCCTGGCGCTCCGCCGGTGTCTCGCTCCCGCGCACCACATACACGCAGATCAACGCCGGGCAGCGCATCTCCCGCTCCGAACTCACCCCCGGTGACCTGGTGTTCTTCTACTCCGGCGTCAGCCATGTCGGCCTGTACATCGGCGACGGCCGGATGATCCACGCGCCGCACCCCGGTGCACCGGTCCGCATCGCACCGATCGACGAAATGCCCTTCGCCGGGGCGACCCGGGTGGCATAGGCTCCCGGCTGCCGCAGTCCGGAGTCCCGCCGGGACCGGTCGAAGGAGACCCCGCACATGCCCTTGGACACAGACGTCCAGAGCCACACCCGTACGCTCGCCCTGCGCTCCCCCGACCATCTGCGGATCGGCCCGTTCACCGTCCGCCACAACCCCCATTGGCAGCTCAAGTACGCCAATTACGCGATCCCGGACCAGGGGGCCGAGCCGACGGCGGCCGACGTGCAGGCGCTGATCGCCGCGTTCCGAGAGCGGGACCGGATGCCGCGTCTGGAGTATCTGCCCAGTGCGGCGCCCGCGGTCGAACCCGCGCTGCTCGCCGCCGGTTTCACCGTCGAGAACCAGGCCCCGATCCTGGCCTGCGCCCCCGGCGACCTCCTGCCGCCGAAGCCGGTGGACGCCCTCGTCATCACCGAACCCGCCACCGGCACGGAGTTCGACGCCGCCGCCCGCGTTCAGCACCACGGCTACGGCGGGACGGGCGAACCCGAGGGCGGCGCGGCGGCCTGGCTGCGCAACGCGGTGGCAGGCGGCGGGGTAGCGGCCCTCGCCACCGTGGACGGTGTCCCGGCGGGCGCGGGCGGCTGCTCGGTCCCGGTCGACGGCCTCACCGAACTGGCCGGTCTCGCCGTCGCCGACACGTTCCGCCGCCGCGGCATCGGCGCCGCGCTCTCTGCGCATCTGACCGCGACGGCGTTCGCGCGGGGCTGCCGGGTGGTGTGGCTGGAGCCGGGCGACGGCGATGTGGAGCGGATCTACGCGGGCATCGGATACCGCAGGATCGGCGAGAAGCTGAACATCTCGCTCGACCCCGCCTGAGCACCTCCGGGGTCTCGGCCCCGCCGGTGCGCTTCCGGAGTTCAGACCAGCCGTCGGGCCGTCGCCCACCGCGTCAGCTCGTGCCGGTTCGACAGCTGGAGCTTCCGCAGCACCGCCGAGACATGCGACTCGACCGTCTTCACCGAGATGAACAGCTGCTTGGCGATCTCCTTGTACGCATAGCCGCGGGCGATCAGCCGCAGTACCTCGCGCTCGCGCTGCGTCAGCCGGTCCAGGTCCTCGTCGACCGGCGGCGCGTCCGTCGAGGCGAAGGCGTCGAGGACGAAGCCGGCCAGCCGGGGCGAGAACACGGCGTCGCCGTCCTGGACCCGGAAGACCGAGTCGACCAGGTCGGTGCCGGTGATCGTCTTGGTGACATAGCCGCGGGCGCCACCGCGGATGACGCCGATGACGTCCTCGGCGGCGTCCGAGACGGACAGCGCCAGGAAGCGCACCGGGTTCTCGGCCGCACCCATCAGCGGGGAGCAGCGGCGCAGCACCTCGACGCCGCCGCCGCCCGGCAGGTGGACGTCGAGGAGGACGACCTCGGGGCGGGTCGCCGTGATGACGGTGACCGCCTGGTCGACGTCGGCAGCCTCGCCGACGACCTCGACGCCGGTCTCCTCGGTGCGGCCGATCTCGGCCTGCACCCCGGTACGGAACATCCGGTGGTCGTCGACGAGCACGACCCGTACCCGGCGCTCCGGGCCCCCAGTTGCCTCAGTGGTCTCCGTCATCGCTCGCCCTCTCCATCTCCAGCTCGACTTCCGTGCCCCCGCCGGGCACCGAACGCAGCCGCGCCGTACCGCCGTTGCGCTGCATCCGGCCGATGATTGATTCTCGTACGCCCATTCTGTCCGCCGGTACCGAATCCGGATCGAATCCCGGCCCCCGGTCCCTTACCGAGACGAAGACCGTACGGCCCTCGACCTCCGCGTAGACCTGCACCGCGCCGCCCTCGCCACCGTACTTCGCGGCGTTGACCATCGCCTCGCGTGCGGCCTGCATCTGAGCGGCGAGCTTCTCGTCGAGCGGGCAGTCGCCGACGACGACGACTTCCAGCGGAACGCCGTGTTTGTCCTCGACCTCGGCGGCGGCGCGCTTGACCGCCTCGGCGAGGGTCTCCGGTTCGTCGCCCTCCTCCTTGCCGGTGCCCTCGGGGTTGTACAGCCAGTTGCGCAGTTCGCGTTCCTGGGCGCGGGCCAGCCTGCGGACCTCACCCGGGTCCTCGGCGTTGCGCTGGATCAGAGTGAGGGTGTGCAGCACGGAGTCATGGACATGGGCGGCGACCTCGGCGCGCTCCTGGGCCCTGATGCGCATCAGGCGTTCCTCGGAGAGGTCCTGGGTCATGCGTACGAGATAGGGGCCGGCCAGCAGCGCGATGCCGGTGAGAACGGCGATCGCCGCAGTGAGGACATTGCCGAGCTGGGCCGCGGAGCCGCGTACCACCATGAAGCCGGCGAGGCCCAGGCCGACCAGGGCGACCCCGGCCAGCCCGCGGGCCAGATGCAGCACCCGGCGGCGGCTGCCGACCTCCATCCAGCGGGCCCGCCGCGCGTTGTCGGCCTGCCGCCACACCAGGACGGAGCCCGCGCCGATCAGCAGCGTCGGCCAGATGTAGCGGTCGGCCTTGCTGCCCATGTCGACGTTGCCGACGAAGATGACGGCGCCGATCAGCAGCGCTATGAGGGCGAACACCTGCCCCTTGTCGGGCTTGCGGAGCCGGCGCCGGCCGTCGGCGCCTGTATCGAAGACGGAGCGCGGCGCCTCGACCCCGCCGACACCGAGCGGGACGACGATCCAGAACACGGCGTACAGCAGCGCACCGAGGCCGTCCGCGAAGAACAGGCCGAGGAAGACGAACCGCACCCAGGCGACGGGCAACCCGAGATGCCCGGCAAGTCCGCGCGCGACGCCGCCGAGCAGCCGTCCGTCGGCGCTGCGGTACAGCTTGCGCAGCGGTGGCTCCTCCGGGTCGGCGCTGAGGGAGCCCCCGGCTCGGGGCGTGGCGGCTGGCATGCTCCGATCGTCACATGCCGGGCCGGTCGGCGGCATCAGGGTCGGCCCCCACTCAACCCTGAGACGGCCGGTCGTACGGGGACTCGAGGGCCTACCCTCAGGGTCCGCGCGGCCAATATCAGGGATCGGCCAGGGTCGGCGCGGGTGCCGCGGGCGCGCACGGCCCGTCACCATGGAGCCATGACCGTTCCCCAGGACGCCGCCTCCGGCGTCGCGCCGCCCTCCGCACCGAGTCCGCAGCTGCAGCGCAGCTCGCGGCAGAAAGTGGTGGCCGGGGTGTGCGGCGGGCTCGGCCGGTACTGCGACGTGGACCCGGTGATCTTCCGGATCGTGCTCGGTGTCCTGTCGGTGACCGGTGGCCTGGGCCTGATCTTCTACGGCTTCGCGTGGCTGCTGATCCCGCTGGAGGGCGAGGAGGAGAACGAGGCGCGCAGGCTGCTGTCGGGCCGGGTCGAGGGGGCGTCGCTGATCGCGGTGCTGTTCGCGCTGATCGGCTGCGGGCTCTTCCTCTCCATGCTGGGCAACGGCGGCACGCTGGCGTTCTCCGCGATGCTGACGCTCGCGGTCATCGGCTTCTGTGTCTGGACGCGGCACCGCAGGACCGCGGCCCCCGAGGACCCGCTGCACCCGGCGGCCGCACAGGCGGTGGCGGACGCGCCGCCGGAGGTGAAGGCGCCGCCGTCGCCGGCCGGCCCGTCCTGGTGGCGGGATCCGATCATCAAGGACGGCACCTCGGGGCCGGTGGGCGCCGGCTATCTGTGGGGTCCGGCGGACACGGTGCTCGGCGAGGGGACGGTACGGCCCCGCAGCGCCGCGGCGGACGCCCCGTTCCGCGCGCCCGAACGGGTGCGGGCGGACCGGGGGCCGCACTCGATCGGTGGCCTGGTCTTTCTGTTTGCGCTCGTCGCGGGCGGTCTGTCCACGGGGCTCAGCTGGGAGACCCATCCGCTCGGTACGAGCCTGCAGTTCGGTCTGGCCGCGGCGCTCGCCGTGTTCGGTGCCGGCATGGTCGTCAGCACGTTCCTCGGCCGGACCGGGTTCGGCACGGTGCTGCTGTCGATGATCACGGCGGTGCTGCTGGCGGGCGCGGCGGCGCTGCCGAAGGAGATCAGCACCCAGTGGGTGCGCGAGGAGTGGCGGCCGGCCTCGGTCGCGGCGGTCCAGCCGCGGTACGAACTGGGCTCCGGGGTCGGCACGCTCGACCTCACCGAGGTCCCGGTCCCGAAGGGCGACACGGTCAGCACCCGGGTGCGGGTGGGCGCAGGCCGGGCGGTCGTCGTCGTACCGAGGGCGGTGACCGTCCAGGTGCGGGCGGAGGCCGGGCTCGGGGACATCCGGCTGCCGGCCGATCCCCCGGGCGATGTGGACGTCAGCCCGGCGCAGAGAGAACACCGGACGATCGCTCCGCCGGCCGGCGTCACCCCGGCCGGCACGGTCGAGCTGGATCTGGAAGTCGGTATCGGACAGGTGGAGGTCACTCGTGCTGCGTCATGAGATCCGGCCGGGCCGCGCGGTGGCGGGCATCGCGATGCTCGCCCTGGCGGCCGGCTACGCGGCGGACGCGGCGGGCACCTGGGACGCCCCCTGGGCCTTCTTCTTCCCGGTGTTCTTCGGCGGCTTCTGGCTGGCCGCCACCACGACGTGGGTGAGCTACCGGATACGTCGCCGGCGCGACGCGAGGAGGGCGTCCACGGAGAACGACGCGGCGCCACCGAGCACGAGCGGCAGCCAGGCCATGAGGTAGGCCAGGTCGTTGCCGAAGTAGTAAGGATCGGCCTGCCAGCTCATGGTCAGCCACAGACTCAGCGAGATCAGTGCCCCGCCGAGTGCGGCGAGCCGCGTCCACAGCCCGATCAGGGTGCCGATGCCGACGGCGAGTTCACCGAAGGCGATGGCGTACCCGACCCCTCCGGGACTCTTCAGCGCGAGGTCGACGAGTGCCGGGATCGCGGACGAGTCGCGTACCGCGTGCATCATCTCGCCGACGGACCCCGGCCCGGCGGCGCGGAAGAAGGCACTGTCCGTCAGTTTGTCGAGCGCGGCATAGATGAAGGTGGCGCCGAGAAATATGCGCAGCGGCAGCAGCGCATGCTCCCGTGCCAGCTCCCGCAGGCTCCTCTTCTCGCCCAGACCACCTGTATTCGTGCCGTACCCATGCATAGTGACCCCGCCTTCCGTCGACCCGTCACCAGACCATACGTACGCGGTGAACGCGCTGCTCACCAGCCCTACGGCTCGATCAGGTGCATTCGGCGGGGATCCGTCCTGCCGTTCAGTCCGTGACGTCGATCTCGACCCGATTCGTCTCCACCCCGGCGGCCGTCACGACCTGTACGTCCACCAGTCCCGGTTCGACCTCCACCGGCACCGGCACGGTGAGCACGGTGTCCGCCGGGTTGGCGAAGCCGCCTGCCACCGGGACCAGCGGGACATGGACATGGACCCGGCCGATCCGGACGACCACGCGGGCCAGCCGGTCCGGGGCCCCAGCGCCGGGCGGTACGAAACCGGCGCCACGGATCTCGATGTCGTCGCCGGTACGGATCGGCGCGTCCAGATCCCCGGGTTCCCGGGCCCGTACGACGGACAGCACGACCGGACGCCCGCCCTCCGTGTATTTGCCCGCGAAGTACGTCGCCGCGGAGACAGCCACCAACAGGGCCAGCCCCCACGGCAGATCGGGCAGTTGCTCGGGCCGGCGGGCCAGCCGGACCGCGGCGAAGAGTACGGCCACGGCGCTCACCAGCACGTACTGCACGTCGGTGAAGCTGCCCCGCCCGGAGTCGTCGGTGAGCAGATCGGCGGCGCGCGGCCGGTCGGCGCGCAGCTTCTGCAGCCGCCCGGCGAGGGCGCGTCCGGTCACCACCCGGCGCACGACCACGGCAATGGCGCATACCAGCGCCAGCGCGGTCAGCACCCCGGCGCCGCGCGCCAGCTCCAGGCCGTCGATCAGCGCGTCGCGCTCCGCGTGGCCGGAGGCGCCCGCCAGCTGGAGTGCGAGGACGAGTACGGAGAAGACAGCGAGCAGCACCCAGGCCACCGCGACCGCACGGGAGGTCGAGAGCCGGTTGTCCTCACCGATCAGCGGGGCGAGGACGCCGCCGCGGGCCCGGTGGAAGCGGGCGGCGCCGGTCAGCAGCCCGGCGGTGACGAGCGCGGCGAGCAGACCGGCGGTGCGGGCCGTCGACCAGCCCGCACCGATGGCGGTGCCGGCCTCGCCGATGGCGAGCAGGGCGACGCCTCCCCAGACGACGGTCAGGGTGCGCACCCACACCTGGTGGAGCCAGGCGTCGCCCGCCTCCCGGCTGCGCTCGGCGACCGCACGGGCCGACTCGGTCAGCTCGTCGGAGACCCACTGGCGGGTCGCGGACGCGGACTGGGCGACGCCGGTCGGCAGCCCCTGGCCCGCGGCGAGTTCGTCCCGCTTGGCCAGGAAGGCGGCCACCGCGCGCCGGTGTCCCTCGCGCGCTCCGTGCGGGCAGTCGCCGCACGTACAGCCACCGCCGTGCGTGCCTTGTCGTGCCTCGTCCAACGCCACGGAGAACGCCACCCTTTCCCGCCCACGTACTGCCAACTGACCACTGATTGCTGCGAATTGTGCCGTACGGGACGGGACGGGCCCGCATCGGGGCGGCCGGGACGCGCGGATCGTCAGAATGTTCGGGAGATCCTCTTCCACAGCGGCTGGTAGTTGATCCAGGCCACCAGGTCGCTGCCGAGCTGTTCGCGGGTGGCCACCGCGTCCCGGTGCTCGATCAGAACCGGCTTCCCGGCCGCCCGCGCGGTCAGCTGCACCTGGCAGGAACGCTCCATCGTGACGAACCACCAGGCGGCGGCGTCCACCGAGTCGCCCACGGTCAGCAGCCCGTGGTTGCGCAGGATGATCGCCTTGCGGGGGCCCAGCGCTGCCGCGATCCGACGCCCTTCCTCCCCGTCGACGACGACCCCGGTGTAGGCCTGGTAGACCGCATGGTCCTCGTAGAAGGCGCAGGACTCCTGGGTGATCGGCTCGATGAACTCACCGAGCGCGGACAGCGCCCGTCCGTGCAGGGAGTGGGTGTGCGCGACGGCGACGACGTCCGGGCGGGCCCGGTGCACCTGGGCATGGACGGCGAACGCCGCCTGGTTGACGTGGTGCCGCCCCTCGACGACCTGTCCGTCGCCGTTGACCAGGATCAGCTCGTCCGGGAGGAGTCCGTCGAAGGGGGCGCCGAACGGATTGACCCAGAAGCAGCCGGTGTACTCCGGGTCCCGCGCGGTGATGTGACCGGAGACGCCGTCCTCGTACCCGTACGCCGCGAACAGCCGCAGCGCCCCGGCCAGCCGCTCCTTGCGGTACGCGCGTTCCTCGTCGATCGACTGATGGACGGGCGGCATCGCGAACTGCAGCTGTTCCACGGGTATCGGTGTGGGCTCGGGCATGGCGACTCCTCGGGGCTCCCAGGGCGTACGGGACCGGAAGTTACCGCCGGTCGCCGCAGGTGGCCAGAGCGATCACGCACCGATTCGGGAACGGTCAGGCGCTCAGCACGAGGTAGGCGAGGGTGAAGTCCCCGCGGTAGCCGCCGTAGTAGCCGGTGCGGCGGGCGTCGACCTCGGCGATCACCTCGTCGTACAGCGGATGGCCGGGGTTCTCCAGCGCCCAGCGCTCACCCCGTCCGATCGGCCCGTTCGACTCGAAGAGGTCCCATTCGCGCTGGTCGGCGACGGTCACCTGGAGTGCGCGCAGCCCGACGGACTCGGCGAGCCTGATCAATTCGAGCAGCGAACCGAAGTCGCCGGGTTCGGCCCCGATGCCGCCGAGTGCGGCGGGGGACGGCTCCCGCAGCCAGATCCCGTCGCCGTACAGCACCCGCCCGCCGGGCCGGACGGCGGCGCGTAGGGCCTTCAGCGCCTCGGCCGTCGAGCCGGGCCAGGCATGGGCGGAACCGATGGACACGGCGAGGTCGTAGCCGCTCTCGGTCCACTCGGTGGCGGGCGTCGCGTGGAACCGTACGCGCTCCGCGAGCCCCCGCTCCTCGGCGAGCGCCCGCCCGCGCGCCACGGCGTCGGGGTCGGTCTCCACACCGTCGCCGGTGCTGCCGGGCGCCGATGCCACCAGTCGCATCAGCAGTTCGCCCCAGCCGCTGCCGATGTCCACGATGCGCGCCCCGGGGGCGGGTGCACAAGCCGAGATCAACTGCGCGGCGTGCTCTTCGGAGAGCGGGGTGTTCCAGGTCAGTCGGTAGTTGTGAGGCGCGGAGATGATCGGGCGGATCTCATCGGCAGACATGGTCGCGGAGCCTCGCACGGTCGTGCGGGCGGTGCAATCGGTTTTCTCAGCCGGTACGACGATGCCGTCGCTCAAACGAATGAGCGACGGCATCACGTTGACCCCGTGGGGAGGGTTACTCCCACTCGATGGTGCCCGGCGGCTTGCTCGTCACGTCGAGGACGACGCGGTTGACGTCGGCGACCTCGTTCGTGATGCGGGTGGAGATCTTCGCCAGGACCTCGTAGGGCAGGCGCGACCAGTCGGCCGTCATGGCGTCCTCGGAGGAGACCGGACGCAGGACGATCGGGTGGCCGTAGGTGCGGCCGTCGCCCTGGACGCCGACCGAGCGGACGTCGGCCAGGAGGACCACCGGGCACTGCCAGATGTCACGGTCGAGTCCGGCCGCGGTCAGCTCCTCGCGGGCAATGGCGTCGGCCTCGCGCAGCAGGTCGAGCCGGTCCTTGGTGACCTCACCGACGATCCGGATACCGAGGCCGGGGCCGGGGAACGGCTGGCGCTGGACGATCTCCTCCGGCAGGCCGAGCTCCTGGCCGACCATCCGGACCTCGTCCTTGAACAGCTGGCGCAGCGGCTCGACGAGCTGGAACTCGATGTCGTCGGGGAGGCCGCCCACGTTGTGATGGGACTTGATGTTGGCGGTGCCGGTGCCGCCGCCGGACTCCACGACGTCCGGGTAGAGCGTGCCCTGCACGAGGAACGCGACGTCCTCGCCGGCCGCCCCCGCCTCGGCGACGAGCTCGGCCTGGGCCTGCTCGAAGACGCGGATGAACTCGCGGCCGATGATCTTCCGCTTCTGCTCGGGGTCGGAGACCCCGGCCAGCGCCTTGAGGAACCGCTCCTCGGCGTCGACGACCTTCAGCTGAACGCCGGTGGCGGCCACGAAGTCCTTCTCGACCTGCTCGGTCTCGCCCATGCGCATCAGACCGTGGTCAACGTACACGCAGGTCAGCTGGGAGCCGATGGCCTTCTGTACGAGGGCTGCGGCGACCGCGGAGTCCACGCCGCCGGAGAGGCCGCAGATGGCGCGCTTGGTGCCGACCTGCTCGCGGATCAGCGCAATCTGCTCCTCGACCACATTGGTCGTGGTCCAGGTCGGCTCGATGCCGGCGCCGCGGTAGAGGAAGTGCTCCAGGACCTGCTGGCCGTGCGTGGAGTGCAGCACCTCCGGGTGGTACTGGACGCCGAACAGCCTCTTCTCGTCGTTCTCGAAGGCGGCGACCGGCACGACGTCCGTGGACGCGGTGACGGTGAAGCCCTCGGGAGCGGCGGAGCAGGCGTCACCGTGCGACATCCACACCGACTGCTCGGCGGGCGTGCCCTCGAAGAGTGTGGAGCCGGTCTTGGAGACGGTCAGCGGGGTGCGGCCGTACTCACGGGCACCGTTGTCGTCGACGGTGCCGCCGAGCGTGGTGGCCATCAGCTGGAAGCCGTAGCACATGCCGAAGACCGGGACCCCGGCCTCGAACAGCGAACGGTCGAGGCTGGGCGCGCCCTCCGCGTACACCGAGGAGGGGCCGCCGGACAGGATGATCGCCCGGGGGTTCCTGGCCAGCATCTCGGCCACCGGCATCGTGGACGGGACGATCTCGCTGTAGACCCGGGCCTCACGGACACGTCGGGCGATGAGCTGGGCGTACTGCGCGCCGAAGTCGACAACAAGGACCACGTCGGGTGCGGTGTCGGGGGCGGCGGGGGGTGCTGCTGGCACGGGGCGGCCTTCCGGCGGTGAAGGGGGGTCGGTCCTCCCGATTCTACCGGGGATGCGGGGGAGACCCTGTTCGCGTCCGTCGGCACGGGGTCGGCGACCGCCCTCACTGCGGCGTCTCACCATCCGGGCGCCATGTTGGACCACCGGCGGGAGCGGGTCCATACTGGTCGCATGCGTCAGCACACGACCTACGTCTTTACCTATGGCACCCGGCCCGCCGGCTGCCATGGTCGTGCTGCTTGAGCCACTGACAAGCAACGTTCCAGGCGCCCCGGGCCGACAGGCCCGGGGCGTTCTGGCATTCCGGGTCCGATCGTTCCGGGGGGCCGCACCCCACCAGGACACCAGGAGTCACGGAATGAACAGCACCGCCGTCGCCGCGAAGAAGCTCACCGAGAAGTCCCTCACCGAGGAGACCGGTGCGCGCACCGACGAGGCCGCCGCGCTGATCGCCGGAGCCCGCGAGCGCATCGACTCACTGGACGACCGGATCATCGGGCTCGTCCAGGAACGCATGGCCGTTTCGGCGGTCATCCAGGAGGCCCGGATCACCTCCGGCGGCCGCCGGGTCAGCCTCTCCCGCGAGATGGAGATCCTCGGCCAGTACCGGGATGCGCTCGGCAAGCCCGGCACCTCGCTCGCCATGACGCTGCTGGAGCTGTGCCGCGGCCGCGTGTGAGACCCGTGAGGCCGCCGCACCGGCCGCGGGGCTGTACGGGCGTATCTGCGTTCGGGCCGACTCTCACCCGTACGGCGCGTGACCGGGCCCACGGTGACTTCGTTGGTCCCGGTGTCCGTGCCAGCCAGGGGCGGCCTTCGAAGAAACCACGCGTGGCTCCGCTGGAGCGTGTGGCGTACTGCAGGTACGCCGTGGGACCGCGCCCCAGCGTGCGTGACCGGTCGGCAGGGGACAGCAGCCCGGTCACCCCAAGGGCGGTCGGCTCCGGGGACGCCCGGAGCCGACCGTATCCGGTCGAAACGATTGCGCGGGGCACCGCCCGTCCAGCAGGCCACAAAGGGCAAGTCCCCCTCCTGTCGCACCGTCTTTGACCTGGGTCGGCACCACTCATGCGCCCCGGTGCACCGGGGCGCAGACCCGATGCACGACACCACACCCCTGCGGCGCCACCCCCGGGACCGCTTATCGACAGCGGCACTGCCCTGGCATCGGCGCTGACCGACAAGGGCCCCATGGACCGGTTCGCGGTCCATGGGGCGGGCCCTTGGTCATGTCGTGATCCTTCGCGGCCCCCGGCCCTTGAAGGCGCGGCGGGTCGTGGGGTGCAGCAGGGCGGCGGCCCGGGCGGTGCACCGCGGGTCACGCCGGGGTCGCGGCGCGAGACGTGACGGGCGTCACATAAAGATTCTGTGAATATCCGGACAACCATTACCCCGGACCACAGGTCATGTATGCAGAACAACCGGCCCCACCCGTGACCCCACCACGCGGAAGGCCTGTCCACTCATCCGTGCCGCACCCGAAGCGGCACGCCGGACTTCCGAGGTCTTTCATGAAGCTTCGCCGCGCGATGGCGGTGGCCGCAGCCACCGCGGTCATGGCCCCCGCTGCCATCCTGGCCGCCCCGATCGCGTTCGCCGACGACACGGTCCCTGCGGCCGAGACGACGTCTGCAGCGCCCACCGAGTCCGCGCAGACCGGTACGCCGTCCGCCGACGTCACCACCACCGCGCCCGCCGAGAGCACCTCCTCGCCCGCCGAGGAGAACAGTAAGCCCGCGGAAGAGACGGGCGACCCCGCCGCGAGTGGGTCCTCCACTCCCTCCGGGAGCACCAGCCCGTCCGGCACCCCGTCCGGCTCCGTGACTCCGTCGGGCACCCCGTCCGAGTCCGAGGACCCGGAGGAGCCGACGGAGTGCGAGAAGTCCGACCTGGACATCTCGATCAACGGCCTGCCCGGCAAGATCGCCCGTGGCAGCGGCTGGCACAAGTTCACGATGAACGTCTACAACTCCTCGAAGTCGACCGTGCGGGAGATCGACTACTTCGCGGGCGCCTCCTCCGACAAGAACGGTGAGGACCTGTTCAAGTCGAAGCAGGTCAGCCTGCAGGCGCTCGACCTGGACACCAACGAGTGGGAGGACCTCAGCGAGGACGGCCGCGCGGTCGGTTACGTCGGTCAGTCCGACGAGATCCAGGCCGGCTACGAGGTCGACATCCCGCTCCGCATCAACGTGAAGTCGACCGCCCCGGTCGGTGCCGGTTTCACCCTCGGCGCCGGTCTGTACATCGGCGACAAGGACTGCATGGGCGTCAGCGACGTCGCGTACAAGTTCCAGATCGTGAAGTCCGGCGGCAGCGGCTCGACGCCGCAGACCGGTGGCACCGCCCCGGTCCCGGCCGAGTCCCCGTCCTCCAACACGACGGGCAACGTCTCCGGCACGCTCGCCGAGACCGGTTCGTCCTCCGCAGTGCCGATGTTCGCCCTTGCGGGCGGCGCGGCCGTAGCGCTCGGCGCCGGCGCGATGTTCGTCGTGCGGCGTCGCAGGAACGGTGACGTCGCCGCATAACAGGCGTCGTCACCGGTAGGCGTGAGGGGCTGCACTCGGAGGGGGGTGCAGCCCCTTTCTGCTGCCCTGCTCCTCTCCTACTTCTCCGCACTCCTGTCCGCGCTCTTCTTCGGCGGGACCGCGGGCAGGCCCAGGAACGGCAGCTTCAGCGCGCCGAAGGCCTCCTTCGGCACCGCCGGTGCCTTCGGTTCGACCGCCGCCAGCCGCTCGTACGCCTCGCCCTGCGCCGGACGCGGATCCGCCTCGCCCTTGTTGGGCCACAGCGACATGGCCCGCTCCGCCTGCGCGGTGATGGTCAGCGACGGGTTGACGCCGAGGTTCGCGGAGACCGCCGAGCCGTCCACGACCGAGATGCCCGGGTGCCCGTACAGCCGGTGGTACGGGTCGATGACCCCCTCATCGGCGCTCGCACCGATCGGGCAGCCACCGAGGAAGTGCGCGGTGAGCGGGGTGCCCATGAGTTCCCCGACGTTCGACCCGGCGAAGCCGTTGATCTCCTCGGCGAGCAGCGAGGCGCTGCGCGTGGCCTCCTCGATCTGGGTCGGGTTGGGCGCGCCGTGCCCCTGGCGGGCGGTGAGCAGGCCCTTTCCGATACCGCCGGGCTTGCGGTACGTCGTCAGGGAGTTGTCCAGCGACTGCATGACGAGGCCGATGATGGTCCGCTCCGACCAGCGCCGGTTGGACAGCGACCGCACGGCGAGGGCAGGGTGCCTGGCCATGTTGCCGAGCCAGCCCAGCACCCGGCGACCGCCGTACGGCACCTGCAGGATCGACATCGCGCCCATGGCGTTGGAGCCCTTGCCGTAGCGGACCGGCTCGATGTGGGTGTTCTCGTCGGGGTGGATCGACGAGGTGATGGCGACGCCCTGGGTGAAGTCGGCCTTCGCGGTGCCGTGCTTCTTGCGGTAGCGGCGGTCGCTGGTCTGCGAGCCGACGAGCGCCTCGGAGTTGGTACGGGTCAGCTCGCCGAGCCGCGACGACAGCCGGGGCAGCAGCCCCTGGTCCTTCATCGTGTGGAGCAGGGTCTGGGTGCCGTACGTGCCCGCCGCGACGACCACCTTGCGGGCGCGCAGCAGCGTCGGCTTGCCCTTCCTGCGGCGGTCCGTCGGGACGGTGGTGACGTGGTGACCGCCCTCCGGGTCGTCCGTGATCGCGACGACGGAGGTCATCGGGTGGATGACCGCTCCGGCCTTCTCGGCGAGGTGGAGGTAGTTCTCGTTGAGGGTGTTCTTCGCGCCGTGGCGGCAGCCCGTCATGCATTCCCCGCACTCGGTGCAGGCCTTGCGGGCGGGCCCCGCGCCGCCGAAGTACGGGTCGGCGACCGTCTCACCGGGCTTCGCCCTCGCCGTACCGTCGGCGTCCTTGCCGTCGCCGAAGAAGACGCCGACCGGGGCGAGATGGAAGGTGTCGCCGACCCCCATGGCCTGCGCGGTCGCCTTCAGATGGACATCGGACGGGGTCATCGTCGGGTTGAGCCGGACTCCGAGCATCCGCTTGGCCTGGTCGTAGTACGGCGCCAGCTCGTCCTGCCAGTCGGTGATGGCGGCCCACTGCCGGTCCTCGAAGAACGGTGCCGGGGGTACGTACAGCGTGTTGGCGTAGTTGAGCGAGCCGCCGCCGACGCCCGCCCCCGCGAGCACCATCACATTGCCGAGCAGATGCACACGCTGGATGCCGAAGAGCCCGAGTGCGGGAGCCCACAGGTAGTTCTTGATGTCCCAGGAGTTCTTGGGAAGGGTGCCCGGGGTGAAGCGGCGGCCCGCCTCCAGGACCCCGACCTGGTACCCCTTCTCGGTCAGCCGCAGGGCCGACACCGCACCGCCGAAGCCCGAGCCGACGACAAGGACGTCGTAGTCGTACGCCGCGTCGTCATCGGTCTCACCGGCCGGTTCGGCCTGATTCTGGGCAGGGCTGTCCTGGGACATGGCTCTCCTCGGTACGAAAAGGGCAGAAGATGCCGCGGTGTTACGGGGGTCAGCGCAGGCGGAACGCCTTCATCGCCTTCAGGCTGCGGCTCATGAACGCCGCGTACTTCTCGTCGTCCATCCCGAAGGACGGGGCGAGCGGGATCAGCCTCTGCTGGGCGACAGTCTGGGCCTCGGTGTACTTGAGGATGCCCTCGGAGCCGTGCCGCCGGCCGAGACCGGAGTCCTTCATGCCGCCCATCGGGGACTGCACACTGCCGTACGCGGGGGCGTACCCCTCGTTGATGTTGACCGTGCCGGTACGCAGCCGGGCGGCGACCTGGTGGCCGCGCTTGGCGTCCTTGGTCCAGACACTGGAGTTCAGGCCGTACGGGGTGGCGTTGGCGAGGGCGATGACCTCGTCCTCGTCGGAGAAGCGGTAGAGGGAGACGACCGGGCCGAAGGTCTCCTGGGTGCAGACGGCCATCGGCGCCTCGACGCCGTCGAGGATGGTCGGCTCGTAGAACAGCGGGCCGATGTCGGGGCGGGCGACACCACCGGCGACGAGCGTGGCGCCCTTCTCGACGGCCTCCGCGACATGCTGGGTGACGGTCTCCAGCTGGCGCTCACCGACGAGCGAACCCATGTCGGCGCCGTACGCGAGGGAGTTGCCGAGCCGCATGGCCTTCGTACGGGCGGCGAACCGCTCCACGAAGTCGTCGGCGACCGACTCGTGGACGTACAGCCGCTCGATGGAGATGCAGAGCTGTCCGGCGGAGGAGAAGCAGGCGCGGACGGCGCCGGCGGCGGCCTTTTCCACGTCGGCGTCCTTGAGGACCAGCATGGCGTTCTTGCCGCCGAGCTCCAGCGAGACGCCGACCAGACGCGCGGCAGCGCCCTGGGCGACCTCGCGGCCGGTGCGGGTGGAGCCGGTGAACGAGACGTAGTCGGCGTGCTTGACGACCTCGGGACCGACGACCGGTCCGTCCCCGAGGACGACCTGGAACACCTCGGCGGGCAACCCTGCCTCGATCAGCAGGTCACGGGCCCAGAGGGCGGTCAGCGCGGTCTCCGTGTCGGGCTTCATCACGAGGGCGTTCCCGGAGACGAACGCGGGCAGCGCATCGCCGACGGAGAGTTCGAACGGGTAGTTCCACGGCGCGATCTGGCCGATGACACCGCGCGGCTGGCGCAGCTCGGTGACCTTGGTCAGCGTCGGTACGACACCGGTGTGCCGCTTCGGCTTCAGATACGCGGACGCCCTGCGCCCGTAGTGCCGGGCGGAGACGGCGACCGCCTGCACCTCCTCGTGGGCGTGCAGTCGGGCCTTCCCGGTCTCCAGCTGGATGAGGTCGAGGACCTCCGCCTGCCGCTCGAGCACGAGGTCGTGGAAGCGGAGGAGGACGGCGGCCCTGGTCCGGACGGGGGTGGCGGCCCAGGCGGGCTGGGCGGCGCGGGCCCGCTCGAAGGCGGTGGCGACGTCCTCGGGCGTGGACTCGGGCAGGTCGGCCAGCTTCTCCCCGGTGAACGGGGTGTGGTTCGCGGTACGGCCGGAGCCGACGACACCACGGGTCAGCTGGGCGATCACCTCGGGTGTCACCACATCGGCGGCCGTGCGCACGCCCGCGGGCACGGCGGCCACGGGGTTGGTACCGAGGGGGGCGGCAGATGCCTGCGAGTCCGTCATGAGGGCGAGGGTATGTCCAGCCACCCGCTTTGGGTACCCGTCGGTAATAGGTTTTCACACTCCCCACAAACGAGCCAGTGATCACTGGCAACAAAGCCCCTGATCAGGGAGCTATTGCGGTTGTGGCCGGTGGAATCCCGGCAGTCTCAGCCGGTACCGGCCGGTGCGTGCCAGCCGCGCAGCATCGTGTCGAACCGGTCCCGGGTGGTGTCCCAGTCGGCGGCCGGACCCGTCATGTACAACGCGTACTCCGGCCCGCCCTCCTCCTCGTAGTACATCTGGTCGATCGCGTGGCGCGGGCCCGGGTGGTCCTTGGACTCGGTCCAGGTGAACTCCCAGAGGGAGCCGGGCCGATCGCGGTAGTACTTGGAGTGGAGGGTCTTGCGCTCGTAACCGGGCAGCCGCCGGCTGAGGCTCGTCTCCAGGTTCAGCATGTGCATGTACGAGTTCTCGAAGTCGGGCTCCGGGTCGACACTGATCCGGACGTAGTGGTTGCCGTCGTCCGGGGTGTAGTCGACGTTCTGACCGTCCGCCCGGCGCTTCCAGCCGTCGGGGACGACCAGGCTGAATCCCTCGGGGTCGTCCACCCGGTGCCAGCCGTCGGGTACGGCTTCGGTGGACGGTGCGGGCTTCGACGCCTCGGGCGAGGACCGCGGCGGGGTGCTGCTCTCGTGCACCGAACCGCTCCCGGTGGAGTCCCTCCCCGAGTTGTCGCCGTACTTCATCGCGGCCAGCCCGGCGCCGCCGCCGATCAGTGCGGCGAGGGTGACGACCAGGATCGCCGTACGCCAACGGCCGCTCCTGCGACGGGTCACCGGGGCCGAGATGGTGAACTGCGGGACGGCGCCGGGTGATTCCGCTCCGGTGCCGACCGTACCGACCGTGCCGTCCGGACTCATCGAGCGCAGGACTTCCTCGGACACCCGCTGTGTCGGGACGTAGGCCTGCGCCGCCCGGGGCTCGCGCCCCTCCATCGCCTGCAGCAGCATCCGTTCCGTCTCGGCCGCCGACGGCCGTTCCGCCGGGTCCTTGCGGAGCAGAGCGATGATCACCGGTGCGAGCGCCCCGGCCCGGGCGGGCGGCGCCGGTTCCTCGGTGACGACGGCCTGCATGGTGGAGATCGGGGACGTGCGGCGGAACGGCGAGCACCCCTCGACCGCGGCGTAGAGCGTGGCACCGAGGGACCAGAGGTCCGACGCGGGGCCGGGGTCGCCGCCCCGTACCCGTTCGGGTGCCAGATAGTCGATGGAGCCGACCAGTTCGCCGGTCCTGGTGATGGTCGAGTCACCCTCTATCGCGGCGATCCCGAAGTCGGTGAGCAGCACCTGACCGTCACGGGCGAGGAGCACGTTGCCGGGCTTCACGTCCCGGTGCAGCACACCGGCGCTGTGCGCGGCGCGCAGGGCGCCGAGCACATGGAGGCCGATCCTGGCCGCCTCGCGCGGCGCGATCTCGCCGCTCTCCTTGGCTGCGTCGGCGAGTGACGGCCCGTCGACGTACTGCATGACGATCCAGGGCCGGTTGTCGTACTCGACCACGTCATGGACGGTGACCACGCCGGGGTGGCTGATGCGCGCCGCCGCGCGGGCCTCCTTCTGAGTGCGGGCGTGCAGCACGACCCGGTCGGCCTCCGCGACGTACAGCCCGGCGGTCAACTCCTTGACCGCCACCGTGCGGTGCAGCACCTCGTCGTGCGCACGCCAGACCTTGCCCATGCCGCCCCGCCCGAGGACTTCACCGAGCCGGTACCTTCCGGCCAGTACCAGCCCCGCGCCCGTTCCCTGTGATCGATCCACGTGTCCCCGCCCCGTTTCCTTCGGCTGCCAGGTTACGGAGGGGATGTACGGCCACGGAACCTCGCATCGCTCACGAGACCTCACTGTGATGCTTGTCGCCCGGCCGGCCGTGTTCCTGCCGGGGGTTCAGGACGTCACGCGGTAGGAGGCGATGGCCTGTTCGTAGATGGCTGTCACCTTGTCGCGCTCGCTGTCCGGGCCGATCACCTGGAGTACGTGGTAGCGGCCGTCGACGATCATCGCGAGGTTGCGGACGTACACCTCGCGTCCGGTGTCGTCCTGCCAGGTGAACTGGCCTTCCGCCATCGCCTGTCGGCCGACGTCGATGCGGCGCAGTCCCGTCGCCGAGGACCAGCTGGAGTCCCGGAAGGGCTGCAACTCCCGCTCCTTGTCGCGCTGGTAGACCAGGGGATCACCGCCGTTGGCCTTCACCGTGTCGCGCCCCGGCACGACCAGCAGACTGAATCCGTCGCTGCCGTACCGGATCTGCCGGTCCGCGCCCGCGGGGCTGCGCTGCCAGCCCTTGAGCACACCGACCTCGAAACCCTCCTCGTCCTTGCGCAGGGTGTATCCGGGGGCGAGCGCGACGGCGGAGCGGCTGGTCTGCGGCTTCTGGGTACCGGGCGACTGCGACGGTGTCGTCGACGACCGGGGCGACTCCGACGGCGCCTTCCCGTCGGATGTGCCGGGGGCGCCGCTGTCCGTGGCAGCCGGCGCCGATCCCTTCGAGTCGGATCCGGTGCCGGTGCCGGACTTGGGCATGAACATCACGGCGTACGCGATGGCCGCGGCCAGGCCCAGCAGGATCAGCACGAGCAGCAGCCGCCCGAGCCGCCGCGGCGTGCGCCCGTCACCCTGCTGCGAACGGGGCGGGGTGCGCAACGCCTTGGGGCCCTTGGGCTCACGCGGAGTCCTGGGCGCTCTTCCGGCCCGTGACCGCTCGTACCGGTCCGGCCTCTCCCTTGTCTGGCGGTGACGGCCGTGCGCCGAGGTGCTGCCCGGGCGGCCGCGGCGCTTACGGACCAGTTCGCCCCGGCGGCGTACGACGGGCAGCCGGGTGTCGTCGAAGGACGGCAGGGTCACGACGTCGAGACCGGCCTCGGGCTCGGGCGCCGACCGTACGAGAGAGCGCAGCCAGCCGCGCAGCTCCTCGAAGTCCGGCCGCTCGGTGGGATCCTGGCGCAGCAGCGACTCGACGACGGGGCGCAGCGGACCGCACTCCTCGGCGAAGGCGGGCGGCTCGCCGCAGACCATCTGGACGAGCTCGGCCGCGTTCTCCTCGGGGTACGGGGCGTGGCCCTGGACGGCGCGGTAGAGCAGGGCGCCGAGCGCCCAGAGGTCGGTGGCGGGGCCGATGGGCGGCGCCAGCTGCCAGTTCTCGTGGACCGGGCCGGCCTGCTCGGGCGCCCAGCGCTCGGTGACGGCGCCGACGACGGCGATCCGGGCCTGACGGGCGCGCTCGGCGGCCAGGGTGGTGGCGGGGCCGCGGTAGGCGGAAGTTCCCCGGCCACCGGCGACGATGTCGTCCCAGCGGCCGGAGGTGACCTGCTGCGGCTGAGGCTGCGGCTGCCGGTGTTCCGCTGCAGAGGTGCTGCCATGGCGCCGGGCGTCGGCGCGCAGGGCGTCCTCGCTGGAGCCTCCGGCGGGAACGGGGCGCCCGAAGTCGGCGCCGTCGCCCCAGGTGCCGGTCAGGTGCATCCGCAGGCCTGGCGGCCCCTGCCCATGGTGACCGCCGTTGCCGTCGTCGCCCCTGTCGCTGCCGTACGGAACGCCGTACTCGTTGTCGTTACCGTCCTCGTCGTCGCCCTCGTCGTCGTACGGGTCGTCGGCGGTGGGGCCCCAGCCGCCCGTCAGCTGCAGCCGGCCGGTGTCGGGCCGTCCGGGGCGCTGAACGGGAAGGATGCCCGTCTCTTCCGCTTCCGCCGGCTCGCGCGTCCCGGCCTGTCGCCGGTCCTCGCTGACGCGTGCGGCGGCGCGGGCGCCCGCCCGGTAGGCGGCGATGGCTCCGGCGCGCGCTGCCCGCAGCTCCGCGGCGCTGCCCGCGCCGGGAAGGTCGGGGTTCAGCGGCCGTCGTACGCCTTCCAGCTCACCGGCGGGGCGGCGCGAGGCCGGCAGCCCCACCGGATCGACCGGATCGACGGACTCGGCCGGGTGATCGATGGTCTCGCTCAGCCCCGCCGTCCCGGTGTGTCCAGCGGTCTCGGCCGGCCCGGCGGGCGGCAGCGACGCGGTGGGCGGAACGTACGGGCCGGTCGGGCCCGACTCGACCGCGGGCGGCCCGTACGCGTCCTCGTCGTCGGGCTGCGGCGTCGGTACATACCCGCACAGCGCTTCCTCCGCCGCCCCGGCCGCCAGGCCGGTCAGCACGACGCGTCCGTCGTCGCAGATCAGCACCGTACGGACGGTGATGTTCCGGTGGGTCCAGCCGTGCGCGTGCAGCACCCGCAGGGCCGTCAGCACATCGGAGCCGATCTCGGCGGCCCGGTACGGATTCAGCGGCCGCTCGGCGAGCAGGGCAGCCAGCGGGCGGGCCGCGACCAGTTCACTCACGATCCAGAGCGACCCGTCCTCGGCGAACACGTCGAAGACCTGGTCGAGCCTCGGATGGTCGGGCACCTGGGCGGCGGCCTGCGCGGCCTCGATCGCGCGCCGGACCGCGGGGTCCGTGGACCGCCGCACCGCACGCCCGGTGGTCCGCCGGGCCGCCGAGGGCAGCCCGTCGGCGTCGAGCACCTCGGCGTCCACGACCTCCGGCAAGGGCACCTGGCGCACCAGGACTTCCTGGCCGCTGGCCGTGTCGAACGCCCGGGTCTCGACCAGCTCGTACTCGTCGGACGGAGGCAGCGGCAGGCGGTAGCGGTCGGCAAGCACCCGACCCGCGTAGTCGTCCACGACGCCTCCCCAGAGCGCGCTGTCCCCCCGGCCACGAACCCCGTACCAACCCGTCAATTGCGGTCACTTACTGTGCAATTGACCCATGCATTCGGCTGCGTACGGTTCTCAAGCTCTCACCATACGTGGCAAGCCCCGGACGTGCGGCAGGGTCGACGCAAGCCGGCATCGCTCAGTCCTTGGGCTTGAATGTGGCGAAGGCCGTCTCGCGCAGCGTCCGGCACTCCTTGCTGTTCCACTCACTCGCCTTGCAGCTGATCATGATCGAGTAGCCGTGCGTGTCGTCGGCCCGGAAACCACGGTTCAGTACCCGGATCCGCTGGCCCTGCTGCGTACGCTCGAACTCCCAGTCGGCGACGGTCGGGTAGCCGTTGAACTCGATCTTCCTTATCCCGAGGTGCCGGTAGCCGTCGCTGCTGGCCGCGACCGCGCTCCTCGCGGCGTTCCAGGCGGCAGCGGCGTCCTGCCCGGGAGAGCTGTTGTAGTCGATCTGGACGCGCGGGAATCCACCGTCGACGGCATAGATCTGACCCGAGTTACTGCCCGCGATCTTGTAGCGCGTGAAGTTCTTGGGCATCGCCATCGTGAAGTGGAACTGCTTGTTGGTGACCGTCCTGTACCCGTCGGGCAGCGCGTCGTCGGCCTTCGAACTCCCGGTCCCGGAGCCATCCGACCCCTTGCCCGAGTCGTCGTCCTTGCCCTTGTCCTTGCCCTTGGACGTGTCCTTGCCCTGATCGTTGCTCGGGGCCTGGCCCTGGTCCTTGCCACTTGCGTCACCCTTGTCGGTGTCGCCGGAGGGGCCGCCCGCCGAGACGGAGGTGCCGCCCTTGCCCGAACTGCTGCTCTCGTTGCCCTTGTCGCCCCCGCCGAGCGTGAGCGCAAGGACCGTGCCGAGCACGGCGAGCGCGATGACGGCCGCGATGATCGCCAGGGTGCGGCGGGGTACCACATCCGTGATGGACGCCCGGACCGGTGCGTTCGATGAGCCGCCCGGACGCTGCGGGGGTACGCCACCGGCGGCGGAGGCCGGCGAAGCCGTGGGCCGGGCAGGAGCCGACGGGGCAGTCCGCGGCGCTGTCGAAGCGGCAGAAGCAGACGTCGAGGCGGCAACAGCCACACCCGCACCGGCGCCGGGCGCCGCCTTCGCGTTCCGTACGGAACGCAGCGCTCCGCGCAGGCGCTCACGCGCGCCCTCCCCGGCCTCTCCGCGCTTCGACGCCCCCTTGGTACGGGGGGCGCCGACGCGGTCGGGCAGCGCCATCACCTGGGTGGAGTCGGCCGGCGGGGGCACCACGGGAGCGGGCTTGTCGGCCGCGTGGATCACATCGTTGAGCAGGGCGCGCGCCCTCGCGTCGTCGAGCCGCTGCTCCGGGTCCCTGGCGAGCAGGCCGTAGATGACCTCCTCCAGCGGACCCGCGTTCTTCGGCGGGTCGAGCGGCTCGGTCATCACCGCGGTCAGGGTCGCGATCGCCGACCCCTTGTCGTACGGCGGGCAGCCCTCGACGCTCGCGTAGAGCAGTCCGCCGAGCGACCACAGGTCGGCGGGCGGTCCCGGCTTGTGCCCGCGGGCGCGCTCCGGCGAGATGTACGAGGGGGCGCCGACGAGCATGCCCGTCGAGGTGACGGACGGGTCGCCCTCGACCTGTGCGATGCCGAAATCGGTCAGGACGACCCGGCCGTCCTCGGAGATCAGCACGTTGGACGGCTTCACATCGCGGTGCAGAATGCCCTCGCGGTGCGCCAGGCGCAGCACGTCGAGGATGGCAAGGCCGACCTCGGCCGCGCGCTTCGGCGTCAGCACACCGTCCTCGCGCACCACCTCGGCGAGCGACTTGCCCTCGATCAGTTCCATCACGATCCACGGCCGGTCGTCCTCGTCGACCACGTCGTAGACCGTCACCGCGCCGTTGTTGCGGATCCTGGCGATCGCCTTCGCCTCGCGCAGAGTGCGTGTGATCAGCCGGCGCTTCTCGTCGTCGTCGATGGCCGACGGGAACCGCAGCTCCTTGACCGCCACCGTGCGGCCCAGCGTCTCGTCGACGGCACGCCAGACCGTGCCCATACCGCCCCGGCCGAGCACCTCCCCGAGCCGGTACCTACCCGCAAGGAGACGTCCATCCGTGTCCCGTTGGGGCTCCCGCGCCTGCTCCGCCTCCGACATGCGTCCCCTCTGCGATCAACCCGCCCTGGCAGAGCGTTCATTGTCCCTCACCCCGGGACCGGTCATGGGGCCGGGTCCGTGGTCCGTCATGATGTGGCCGGAGGAAGGGACTCCCTGCCATGCCGATTTTCAGGGCGCTGCTCGTCACCCCGTTGGTAATAACACTGCTCGGCCTCGGAACGGCGAGCCTGCCCAGCGAACCACATCTGACTCCCGCAGCCTCCTACCTTCCCCGGCTCGTCGCCCGGGGCGGCGCTCCGACCGCGGCGCTTCTGGCCCATCGCGCCCCCTCCGCCGCCTACGGCACATACCGTTCGACAGGCCCCGGCATCCGGCGGCAGGACCGGTTCCGGGCAGGCAGCATCACCAAGACCTTTGTCGCCACGGTCGTCCTCCAACTCGCCCGGGAGCACAGGCTGCAGCTGTCGGACACCGTGGACCGGCATCTGGCAGGGCTGGTGCACGGGCACGGCAACGACGGCCGCCGCATCACCCTGCGCGCCCTGCTCACCCACACCAGCGGACTGTACGACTACACGGCCGACACGGACGCCCACCCCGTCACCGCCACCGCTGCGGTCCGTACGGCCGTCGCCCATCGCCCCACGAACACCACCGGCGGCTTCGCCTACTCCAACACCAATTACGTCCTGCTCGGCCTCGTCGTTCAGCACGTCACGGGACACAGCTACGCCACCGAGATCCGCCGCCGCATCATCAATCCCCTTCATCTCACCGGCACGTCGCTCCCCGGCTCCCGCACCGCGCTGCCCGCACCGCACGGCCGCGGCTACTCCCGCGACCCGGCCGACGGCAGCCTCCGCGATGTCACCGCCCTCGACCCGCGCGCCGCGGGCGCCGCGGGCGAGCTCATCTCCACGCTCGCCGATCTGAACCGCTTCTACGCGGCCCTGCTGGGCGGGCGCCTGCTCCCGCCCGCCCAGCTGAACACCCTGCTGAACACCGCTGCGGCAGACGGGATCTATGGCATGGGCATCTATCCGCAGAAGCTCTCCTGCGGCACCACCGTCTGGGGTCATAACGGCCATATAGCGGGCAGTTATGTCCGCACCGCCGCCACCCGCGACGGCCGGCACACCCTGACGTTCCGCATCAACACGGACAGCCTGTCCGATGCGACCCTCGAACCGGCCCTCCTCGACGCCGAGTTCTGCCGACCTCGCTGAGGGCTGAGCGGACCGGCTCAGACCGGCACGATGTCCGGCGCTCCGAGCCGCGCCGCGTCCGCCGTCTGGTCGTCCGGCTGGCGCTGCGACTCCCGCTCCGCCTGCACGCGCTTCTCGTAGTGCTCCACCTCCCGCTCGATCTGGCTCTTGTTCCACCCCAGCACCGGCCCCATCAACTCCGCGCAGATCGCCGCGCTGCGGGTACCCCGGTCGAAGGTCTCGATGGAGATCCGGGTCCGCCGCGTCAGTACGTCGTCGAGATGGCGGGCCCCCTCGTGCGAAGCGGCGTAGACGATCTCGGCCTTCAGATAGTCGTCCGCCGCGGGCAGCGGCTCGCCGAGCGAGGGGTCGGCAACGATCAGTTCGAGGATTTCCTCCGTCATGGATCCGAACCGGTTCAGCAGATGCTCCACTCGGGCGACATGGAGCCCGGTGCGAGCCGCTATCCTCGCCCGCGCGTTCCACAGAGCCCGGTAGCCCTCCGCGCCCAGCAGCGGGATGTCCTCCGTGACACAGTCCGCCACCCGCTGATCGAGACCATGCACCGCCTCGTCGACGGCATCCTTCGCCATCACCCGGTACGTCGTGTACTTGCCGCCCGCGACGACCACGAGCCCCGGCAGCGGGTGCGCCACCGTGTGCTCGCGCGAGAGCTTGCTGGTCGCGTCCGACTCACCGGCCAGCAGGGGCCGCAGCCCGGCATAGACGCCCTGGACGTCGTCCCTGGTCAGCGGGGTGGCAAGGACCGAGTTGACGTGTTCGAGCAAGTAGTCGATATCGGCGCTGGACGCCGCCGGATGCGCCTTGTCCAGGTCCCAGTCGGTGTCCGTCGTCCCGACGATCCAGTGGCGCCCCCACGGGATCACGAACAGCACGGACTTCTCGGTCCGCAGGATCAGACCGGTCGAGGAGTGGATGCGGTCCTTCGGGACGACCAGATGGATTCCTTTGGACGCCCGGACATGGAACTGTCCACGCTCGCCGATCAGCGCCTGGGTGTCGTCCGTCCACACCCCCGTGGCGTTGACCACCTGTTTGGCCCTGACCTCGTACTCCCCGCCCGCTTCGACGTCCTCCACCCGCGCGCCGACGACCCGCTCGCCCTCCCGCAGGAAGCCGATCACCCGCGCCCGGTTCGCCACGTGCGCGCCGTAGCCGGCGGCCGTGCGCACCAGCGTCGCCACATAGCGGGCGTCGTCCATCTGGGCGTCGTAGTACTGCAACGCTCCGACCAGTGCGTCCTTCTTGAGCGCGGGCGCGACCTGCAGGGCGCGGCGACGGGAGAGATGCCGGTGCACGGGCAGCCCGCGACCGTGCCCCGACGACACCGACATCGCGTCGTACAGCGCGACACCCGAACCGGCGTAGAGCCGCTCCCAGCCCTTGTGCTGCAGCGGATAGAGGAAAGGCACGGGCTTCACCAGGTGCGGGGCCAGCCGCTCCAGCAGCAGCCCGCGCTCCTTCAGTGCCTCCCGTACGAGCGCGAAGTCGAGCATCTCCAGATAGCGCAGTCCGCCATGGATCAGCTTGCTCGACCTGCTCGACGTGCCGGAAGCCCAGTCGCGCGCCTCGACCAGTCCGGTCGAGAGTCCTCTTGTGGCTGCATCCAGCGCCGTCCCGGCGCCGACCACACCCGCTCCCACGACCAGCACGTCCAGTTCGCGCTCGGCCAGCGCGGCGAGCGCCTCGGCACGCTCCGCGGGTCCCAGTGTCGCTGTCCTCACTGCTGCCTCCCGGTAGATCGGGGTGGTCCGGCACGGGGATGCGGTCCGACCGAGGGGGTCGGGTGCCCGTGCCCACCACTCGATTCTGTCCGCGGTCCGCGACTTCAGCCACCGCCTGTGGACAACACCCGGTCAACGAGAGCCGCACAATGCGACATATAGGTCATATTTACGCCTAGTGTGACATTGCACTGTCCCCAGCGGTTGCGCTTTCTGCCTTCATGGTCTTAGGGAAGGACGGCCACCCACATGCCCGCAGACCTCGCCATCATCGGACTCGGTCACCTCGGCCTGCCCCTCGCCCAAGCCGCCGTCGCCGCCGGTATCCAGACCGTCGGCTACGACACCGACCCCCGCCCGTTCGCCGAGCTCTCCGCCGGCCGCACCCCCGTCGAAGGTTCCCTCGCCGCTTCGGAGATCCGCCGGATGCTCTCGGGGGGCTTCCGGCCCACCACCGACCCGGCCGAGCTCGGCCGGGTCCGTACCGCCGTGATCTGCGCGCCCACCCCCCTCGGCGCCGACCGCACACTCGATCTCGCCGCCGTCGGCGATGCCGCCCGCGCCCTCGCCGCCCGGCTGCGCCCGCACACCACCGTCCTGCTCGAATCTGCCGTGCCCCCCGGCACCACCGAGAACTTCGTACGCCCCCTCCTCGAAGAGGGCTCGGGGCTGCGCGCCGGCCGCGACTTCCACCTCGCCTGCTCCCCCAGCCGCCTCGACCCCGGCAACCGCACCCACGTCTACAGCAACACCCCCAAGGTCATCGGCGGCCTCACCCCGGCCTGCACCGAATCGGCCGCCACCTTCTACGGCCGGCTCACCGACAAGGTCGTACGGGCCCGCGGGCCGCGCGAGGCCGAGATGACGAAGGTCCTGGAGACCAACTTCCGGCACGTCAACATCGCGCTGGTCAACGAGATGGCCGTGCTCTGCCACGACCTCGGCGTCGACCTCTGGGACGTCATCCGGTGCGCCGAGACCAAGCCGTTCGGCTTCCAGCCGTTCCGTCCGGGCCCCGGCGTCGGCGGCCACTGCCCCCCGGTCGACCCGGGCTTCCTCCCGTACAGCAGCCGCACCCCCGGCCACCCGCTGCGGATGGTCTCGCTCGCCCAGGAGATCAACGACCGGATGCCGAGTTACGTGATCCAGCGCTGCGCCACCCTGCTGAACGAACACGGCAAGTCCGTCCGCGGCGCCCGGGTCCTGCTCCTCGGCGTCACCTACAAGCCGGATCTCGCCGACCAGGAGGCCTCCCCCGCCCGGGAGATCGCCACCCGGCTGATGGACATGGGTGCACAGATCGGCTACCACGACCCGCACGTCCTGGACTGGCGCGTCCGCGAACTGCCCGTGCCGCGCGCGGACTCACTGTACGAAGCGGCGTCGAGCGCGGACCTGACGGTGCTGCTCCAGCACCACCGCACGTACGACCTCCAGGGCCTCGCCGTGAAGGCCCAACTCCTCCTGGACACCCGGGGCGCCACCCCGGCAGGAGCGGCGCACCGGCTGTGAAGACGGTCCCCCCAAGGATTTCGGTGGGCGATGTCGGAGACGACTGCTAGCCTGCGGCGTCACTTCTCGCACAGTCGTGCGCTTTCGTCCCAGGGGGGATCCAGCACCATGAGTCAGCCCGTGCCGCCGTCGAACCAGCCCCAGCAGCCCTCCGACGCGCAGCCAGGCGGCGGCAATCCGTTCGCCGCCCAGCAGCCGGGCCAGCCCGGTCAGCCCGGCGTCCCGACCGGCAACCCGTTCGCGGGTCAGCAGCCCGGCCAGCCCGGCCAGTTCGGCGGCGTGCCGTTCGCACCGGCCGCGGCACCCACGCGGAACAACCTCGGTCTGGGTGTAGCCACCGCTGTGGCTGCTGCGATCGTCGCGGCGATCCTCTACGGCGTCATCGCCGGTGCGATCGAGCGCGAGGTCGGCTACATCGCCATCGGTGTCGGCCTCCTGGTCGGCTTCGCCGCGGGCAAGGTCGGTGGCAGCAACCCGGTCCTGCCGATCGTCAGCGCCGTCCTGTCGCTCGGTGCCATCTACCTCGGCCAGCTCATCGGCATGGCCGTGATCGTGTCCGACAAGTTCAGCGTCTCGTTCACAGACGTCTTCTTCGACAAGTTCGGTCCGCTGACCGACGCCTGGAGCGAGTCCGCGGACTTCAAGACGTACCTGTTCATCGCCATCGGCGCCTTCGCGGCGTACGGCGGCGCCAGGAAGGCGAGCGACTGACGCACGCACAAGGGAGGGCCAGGACCGCAATGCGGCCCTGGCCCTCCCGTCTTGCTCGGAACAATCAGCGGCGGTGCTGCGAGTCCGCCACCGTCACCTCGACGCGCTGGAACTCCTTCAGGTCGCTGTACCCCGTCGTCGCCATCGCCCGGCGCAGCGCACCGAAGATGTTCATCGAGCCGTCAGGGGTATGCGAGGGGCCCGTGAGGACCTCCTCCGTCGTGCCGACGGAGCCCAGGTCCACCAGCTTGCCGCGCGGCACGTCCTCGTGGACCGCCTCCATGCCCCAGTGCCGGCCGCGGCCGGGAGCGTCCGTCGCACGGGCCAGCGGGGAGCCCATCATCACGGCGTCGGCGCCGCAGGCGATGGCCTTCGGCAGGTCGCCGGACCAGCCGACGCCGCCGTCCGCGATCACGTGCACATACCGGCCACCGGACTCGTCCATGTAGTCGCGGCGGGCCCCGGCCACATCGGCGACCGCGGTCGCCATCGGGACCTGGATACCGAAGACGTTGCGCGTGGTGTGCGCGGCGCCGCCGCCGAAGCCGACGAGGACACCGGCCGCACCGGTACGCATCAGGTGCAGGGCCGCGGTGTACGTGGCGCAGCCGCCGACGATCACCGGAACGTCCAGCTCGTAGATGAACTGCTTGAGGTTGAGCGGCTCGGCCGCACTCGAGACGTGCTCGGCGGAGACCGTCGTACCGCGGATGACAAAGATGTCGACGCCGGCGTCGACGACAGCCTTGGAGAACTGGGCGGTGCGCTGCGGCGAGAGCGCGGCGGCGGTGACGACACCGGAGTCGCGCACCTCCTTGATGCGCTGCCCGATCAGCTCCTCCTGGATCGGTGCGGCGTAGATCTCTTGGAGGCGGCGGGTCGCCGACTCCACAGGCATCCCGGCGATCTCGTCGAGGAGCGGCTGCGGGTCGGCGTGCCGGGTCCACAGGCCTTCGAGGTTGAGGACGCCGAGACCGCCCAGCTCACCGATCCGGATCGCGGTCTGCGGGGAGACCACGGAGTCCATCGGAGCGGCCAGGAACGGCAGCTCGAACCGGTAGGCGTCGATCTGCCAGGCGATCGAGACCTCCTTCGGGTCGCGGGTGCGACGGCTCGGCACGACGGCGATGTCGTCGAAGGCGTACGCCCGGCGGCCGCGCTTGCCGCGCCCGATCTCGATCTCAGTCACGATGGTGTGGCCTTTCAGTTCCCTAGGCGTACTGTCTGCGTTTTCCAGTATCCCCGACACACAGGTGAGGGGCGGTCCCAGTACGCCCGGACCGCCCCTCACCTGTTCTGTTGCGTTACTTCCTGCTGTAGTTCGGCGCTTCGACCGTCATCTGGATGTCGTGCGGGTGGCTCTCCTTGAGACCCGCCGAGGTGATCCGGACGAACCGGCCGTTGGCCTGGAGCTCCGGAACGGTGCGGCCGCCGACGTAGAACATCGACTGGCGCAGACCGCCGGTGAGCTGGTGGACGACCGCGGACAGCGGGCCGCGGTACGGGACCTGGCCCTCGATGCCCTCGGGGACCAGCTTCTCGTCGGAGGCGACGCCCTCCTGGAAGTAGCGGTCCTTGGAGAACGACTTGCGGTCGCCACGCGTCTGCATCGCGGCGAGCGAACCCATGCCGCGGTACGACTTGAACTGCTTGCCGTTGATGAAGAGCAGCTCGCCCGGGGACTCCTCGCAGCCCGCCAGCAGCGAGCCGAGCATCACGGTGTCCGCACCGGCCACCAGGGCCTTGGCGATGTCTCCGGAGTACTGCAGGCCGCCGTCGCCGATGACCGGCACACCGGCCGCCTTGGCGGCGAGCGATGCCTCGTAGATCGCGGTGACCTGCGGGACGCCGATGCCGGCGACCACGCGGGTGGTGCAGATGGAGCCGGGGCCGACACCCACCTTGATGCCGTCGACGCCCGCGTCGATCAGCGCCTGGGCGCCGTCACGGGTGGCGACGTTGCCGCCGATGACGTCGGCACCCGACGCGTTCGACTTGATCTTGGCGACCATGTCGGAGACGAGGCGGGAGTGGCCGTGGGCGGTGTCGACGACGATGAAGTCGACGCCTGCCTCGACGAGTGCCTGGGCGCGCTCGAAGGCGTCACCCGCAACACCGACGGCGGCTCCGACCAGCAGCCGGCCTTCCTTGTCCTTCGCGGCGTTCGGGTACTTCTCCGCCTTGACGAAGTCCTTGACGGTGATGAGGCCCTTGAGAGCCCCGGTGTCGTCGACCAGCGGAAGCTTCTCGATCTTGTGGCGGCGCAGCAGCTCCATGGCGTCCACGCCGGAGATGCCGACCTTGCCGGTGACGAGCGGCATCGGCGTCATTACCTCGCGCACCTGGCGCGAACGGTCCGCCTCGAAGGCCATGTCACGGTTGGTGACGATGCCGAGAAGCTTGCCTGCCGCGTCGGTGACCGGCACGCCACTGATGCGGAACTTGGCGCACAGCTCGTCGGCGTCGCGCAGGGTCGCGTCCGGGTTCACCGTGATCGGGTCGGTGACCATGCCGGACTCGGAACGCTTCACCAGGTCGACCTGGTTGGCCTGGTCCGCGATGGAGAGATTGCGGTGCAGTACACCGGCGCCGCCCTGGCGGGCCATGGCGATCGCCATGCGGGCCTCGGTGACCTTGTCCATCGCGGCGGACAGCAGCGGGATGTTCACCCGCACGTTCTTCGAGATGTACGAGGAAGTATCGATCTGATCGGGCGCCATGTCGGACGCGCCGGGCAGCAGCAGCACGTCGTCGTATGTCAGCCCGAGCGACGCGAATTTCTCGGGCACTCCGTCGACGTTTGCAGTCATGACACCTTCCCCAAATGGCCTTGATCGGTGCGGATGTCCATGCTAACGGCCTCCGGGGGTGTCTCATTCCACGAGCAAGATCACCTAGAGGTTCTGTAGCTTCGTACGGAACTCCGTTCCGGGGTGAAGCCGGTGCCGCTCACTGCTCGGCGAGGGCCCGCAGCCTGCTCAACGCGCGGTGCTGGGCGACCCGGACGGCGCCCGGCGACATGCCGAGCATCTGCCCGGTCTCCTCGGCGGTCAGACCGACCGCGACCCGGAGGACCAGCAGCTCGCGCTGGTTCTCCGGGAGGTTGGCGAGGAGCTTCTTGGCCCAGGCGGCATCGCTGCTGAGCAGCGCGCGCTCCTCGGGCCCGAGCGAATCGTCCGGCCGCTCCGGCATCTCGTCGGAGGGCACGGCGGTCGATCCCGGGTGCCGCATGGCGGCGCGCTGGAGATCGGCGACCTTGTGGCCGGCGATGGCGAAGACAAAGGCTTCGAAGGGTCTGCCGGTGTCCTTGTAGCGCGGCAACGCCATCAGCACCGCGACACAGACCTCCTGCGCCAGGTCCTCCACGAAGTGGCGAGCATCACCGGGCAGCCGGTTCAGCCGGGACCTGCAGTAGCGCAGCGCGAGGGGATGGACATGGGCCAGCAGATCATGGGTGGCCTGCGCGTCGCCGTCGACGGCACGGTGCACCAGAGCACCGATCACCGTCGTCTCGTCGTCGCGCATCGGACCATGGTGCCTCGGTGCCGCTTCATCCGTGGCACCGCGTCCGTAGTTGTGCACCGAAGCGTTATGAGCGGGTGCGCCGGAAGTCATGTCCTGCGCCCTCCCCTTCCGCTCGACCGAATCGTTCCCGAGGAACTCCACATCTCAAGGATGCGGCATCGGCCGGGAAGCGTCACATACCGCGGGGGACCGGCTCCCGATCGGCGGTCCGGCGCCCCCGCCGCCCCGTCCGCCGGAGTGCGGACGGGGAGACCCCCTACCGGCCATCGCCGGTCATCAGCGCACCAGGCCCCAGCGGAAGCCGAGCGCCACGGCGTGCGCCCGGTCCGAGGCGCCGAGCTTCTTGAAAAGCCGCCGGGCGTGCGTCTTCACCGTGTCCTCGGAGAGGAAGAGCTCGCGCCCGATCTCCGCGTTGGAACGGCCATGGCTCATCCCTTCGAGCACCTGGATCTCACGCGCCGTGAGCGTCGGCGCCGCACCCATCTCGGCCGACCGCAGCCGGCGCGGGGCGAGCCGCCACGTCGGATCGGCCAGCGCCTGGGTGACGGTCGCCCGCAGCTCCGCGCGGGAGGCGTCCTTGTGCAGATAGCCGCGGGCACCGGCGGCGACCGCGAGCGCGACACCGTCCAGGTCCTCGGCGACGGTCAGCATGATGATCCGCGCCCCGGGATCGGCGGAGAGCAGTCGCCGGACCGTCTCCACACCTCCCAGACCGGGCATGCGTACGTCCATCAAAATCAAATCCGAACGGTCGGCACCCCAGCGGCGGAGAACTTCCTCACCGTTGGCCGCCGTCGTCACACGCTCGACGCCGGGCACGGTCGCAACCGCGCGACGGAGCGCCTCTCGGGCAAGCGGGGAGTCGTCGCAGACGAGGACGGATGTCATGACCGTCCTCCGCAGCTGATGCGCGTCACCTTGAGCCTCCAGGCTGATACAAGTCGTCACCTGTGCGGTTGACACTCTCGGACATCTGCCCGATCGCTTTTTCCGTCAACCGCTTCCGCCCTCTCAACGATGGTCACTCGAAAGAGTTACGGGTACGACGGCCGAGTTCGGCACTCTACGTGAGGAGTCACTCACGGAGGAGAGCGGCGCGGATTGTCCAGTCATCAATCGAAGCTTCACCTGAAGGCATGCCCCATTTAGCGGGTTTTCTTCCCTTTTGCGGGTATCTGTGGATAGATTCGCAATCAGTCATATTTACATCTACTTACACCGTAGATGTACGGTCATGAGCACGGTCACCGACGAACGACTACCGCGTAGCCGACTCAGCATGGTTTCGAGGGGACAAGCAATGGCAGATTTCTCCCGCCTTCCCGGACCAAACGCCGATCTGTGGGACTGGCAGCTGCTGGCGGCCTGCCGCGGGGTCGACAGCTCGCTGTTCTTCCACCCGGAGGGTGAGCGCGGGGCAGCCCGGAGCGCCCGCGAAAACTCGGCGAAGGAGGTCTGTATGCGATGCCCGGTACGCGCCGAGTGCGCGGCTCACGCCCTGGCGGTACGTGAGCCCTACGGAGTGTGGGGCGGGCTGACCGAGGACGAGCGCGAAGAGCTCATGGGACGGGCCCGCAACCGACTGATCACGACAGCAGGGGCGCCATCGGGGCTGACCGCCCCCTCAGGACACGGCTGACCCTCGCACCGCACAGAACAATCGAAGAAACGTTCCTGCACCCCCTAGCGGACCGCCGCCAGGGAAAGCTGGTCCAGCGTGGCCGCCACGGCCGGGACCTGCGCCAGGTCCGGGAGCGTGAGCGCGACGATCTCACGCTCGACCGCCGGCTCCACCGTCACGGTGCGGGCCCCTTTGGGACGTACCGACTCGATCGCCAGTTCCGGCAGCACGGCCACCCCCAGGCCGGCGCCGACCAGGCCGATCACCGCCGGGTAGTCATCCGTGGCGAAGTCGATCCGGGGGGTGAAACCGGACTCCTCGCAGACCTCCACCAGTTGACGGCGGCAGCGCGGACAGCCCGCGATCCAGGACTCGTCCGCCAGTTCACCGATCCCGACCGCATCCGCGCCGGCAAGCCGGTGCCCGTCGGGGACGAGGCCGATCAGCCGGTCGGTGAGCAGCGGACGTACGACCAGGTCGTCCCATTCGGCGCCCGAGGTGCCGTAGCGGAAGGCCAGCGCGATGTCGCAGTCTCCCTCCCGGAGCATCTCGACCGAGCGCGGCGGCTCGGCCTCGACGAGGGAGACCCGCGTACCCGGGTGGGCGGCACGGAGGGCGGCGAGGGCGCCGGGAACCAGCGTGGAACTGCCGCTGGGGAACGAGACGAGCCGGACCCGGCCGGCCCGCAGCCCGGCGATCGCGGCGACCTCCTCCTCGGCGGCGGTCAGCCCGGCGAGGATGCCGGAGGCGTGACGCACAAGCGCCTCACCCGCCTGGGTGAGCCGCATCTCGCGACCTGTGCGGATCAGCAGCGGAGTGCCCGCGGAGGACTCCAGGGCCTTCATCTGCTGGCTGACCGCGGGCTGGGTGCAGCCCAGTTCACGCGCGGCGGCGGAGAACGAACCGGTGGCGGCCACGGCGCGCAGGACACGGAGATGACGGGCTTCGATCACCTTTCAACCATAAGACACTCTTGGGGCAGAAGCGAGTAACCGTCCTGTGGCTTTGAGACGGGAGTGGTTAGCGTTGTCCCCATGAAGCCGACGGAGCCGACGAAGCCGATGAAGTTGCTCACTGTGAATGCGGGACGTCCCGAGGCGGTCGCGTACACCGATGCCCTCGGCGGCGTCACCGGGATCGACAAGAGGCCGGCCGACGGTTCGGTACGGGTCACCGACCCCGGCCCCCAGGGCACCGGCGGCAGCGGAGTGGCCGGGGACACGGTCTGCGATCTGCGCCATCACGGCGGCACCGACCAGGCCGTGTACGCCTTCGCCCGCGAGGACCTCGACGCCTGGGAGACCTCGCTCGGCCGTGCGCTGGCCAATGGCGCGTTCGGCGAGAACCTGACGACCTCCGGACTGGACGTGAGCGGCGCGAAGATCGGCGAGCGCTGGCGGATCGGCCCCTCGCTGGTGCTGGAGGTGACGTCGGGCCGCATTCCGTGCCGTACGTTCGGCGGGCACCTCGGCGAGAGCCGATGGGTCAAGCGGTTCACGGAGGCGGCTGCTCCGGGCGCCTACCTGCGGGTGATCGCGCCGGGCGGGATCCGCGCCGGGGACCCGGTCGAGATCGTGCACCGGCCGGACCACGACGTCACGGTGCAGCTGGAGTTCCTGGCCTCGACGACTCGGCGGGAGCTGCTTCCGGAGCTGCTCGCGGCCCGGGACGCACTCCACCCCCGGACGCTGCGCTCCGCCCTGAAGTATGTGGAGTCGGCGGCCTCGGGCGGGTGATCCCCGCGCTGGGCGTGGCACTAACGTGCCGCGTATGACGACTGCACTGATTACGGGCGCGACCGCGGGGATCGGGGCCGCCTTCGCACGGCGGCTCGCGGCCGAAGGGCACAACCTGGTGCTGGTGGCGCGCAACACCGAGCGGCTCCGGGAACAGGCCACCGAACTGCACGACCGGCACGGCATCGAGGCCGAGGTGCTGACCGCCGATCTGTCCGAGGACGACGGGATCGCCTCGGTCGAGGCGCGGTTGACGGACCGTCAGCAATCCGTCGACCTACTGATCAACAACGCCGGGTTCGGCAACAAGGGCCGCTATCTGGAGGTGTCGACAGCCGATGAGCTGAAGATGCTGAAGGTGCACTGCGAGGCGGTGCTGCGGCTGACCTCGGCGGCCGCGGCCGGAATGAAGGAACGCGGGCGGGGCGGGGTCGTCAATGTGGCCTCGGTGGCGGCGTTCGTACCGCGCGGGACGTACGGCGCGTCCAAGGCATGGGTCGTCCAGTTCACCCAGGGCGCGGCAAGGGATCTGGCCGGGTCGGGCGTGCGGCTGATGGCGCTCTGCCCCGGCTTCGTACGGACCGAGTTCCATGAGCGGGCCGGGATGGGGACCGGCAACATCCCGGGCTGGATGTGGCTCGACGCGGACAAGCTGGTGGCGACGGCGCTGGCGGATCTGGCACGCGGCAAGTCCGTCTCGATCCCGGACGCGCGGTACAAGACGCTGATGGGGCTGGTGAAGGTGGCGCCGCGCGGCCTGCTCGGAGGGGTCACCTCCAAGACAGGCCGCAAGTACGGGCCGCAGTGAGCGGGTTCTTATCGGATGGAGCGGCCCGCGCAGACACCGGTGTCCGGGGGCTGGGGGCTCGGCTCGACCGGGCGCTGAGGGAAGACCGAAGGCCCCCTGTTCCTGCCACTGAGCGGCGGGAACAGGGGGCCTTCTACGGCTGCGAGCCGGTGCGGCTACGCGTCAGTGCGAGTGACCGTGGCCGCCGTGACCGGCCTCGGCCTCGTCCTCGGCCGGCTTCTCGACGACCAGGGTCTCGGTCGTGAGCAGCAGCGACGCGATGGACGCGGCGTTCTCCAGCGCGGAACGGGTGACCTTGACCGGGTCGATGACGCCGGCCTTCACCAGGTCGCCGTACTCGCCGGTCGCGGCGTTGAAGCCCTGACCCTTGTCGAGGTCGGCGACCTTCGAGGTGATGACGTAACCCTCGAGGCCCGCGTTCTCGGCGATCCAGCGCAGCGGCTCGACGGCGGCACGGCGCACGACCGCGACACCGGTGGCCTCGTCGCCGGTCTTGCCGAGGTTGCCCTCGAGAACCTTGACGGCGTGGACCAGGGCGGAGCCACCACCGGAGACGATGCCCTCCTCGACCGCGGCGCGGGTCGCGGAGATGGCGTCCTCCAGACGGTGCTTCTTCTCCTTGAGCTCCACCTCGGTGGCAGCACCGACACGGATCACGCACACGCCGCCGGCCAGCTTCGCAAGGCGCTCCTGGAGCTTCTCGCGGTCCCAGTCGGAGTCCGTGGCGTCGATCTCGGCCTTGATCTGGTTGACCCGGCCCTTGACGTCGCCGGGCTCGCCGCCGCCGTCCACGATGGTCGTGTCGTCCTTGGAGACGGTCACGCGGCGCGCCGTGCCCAGCACGTCCAGACCGGCCTGGTCGAGCTTGAGGCCGACCTCCTCGGCGATGACGGTCGCACCGGTGAGAGTGGCGATGTCGCCGAGCATGGCCTTGCGGCGGTCACCGAAGCCCGGGGCCTTCACCGCGACGGCGTTGAAGGTGCCACGGATCTTGTTGACGACCAGGGTCGACAGGGCCTCGCCCTCGACGTCCTCGGCGATGATCAGCAGCGGCTTGGAGCCGCCGGCCTGGATGACCTTCTCCAGCAGCGGGAGCAGCTCCTGGATCGAGCCGATCTTGCCCTGGTGGATCAGGATGTACGGGTCGTCGAGGACGGCCTCCATACGCTCTTGGTCGGTCACCATGTACGGCGACAGGTAGCCCTTGTCGAAGGCCATGCCCTCGGTGAACTCGAGGTCCAGACCGAAGGTGTTGGACTCCTCGACGGTGATGACACCGTCCTTGCCGACCTTGTCCATCGCGTCCGCGATGAGCTCGCCGACCTGCGAGTCCTGCGCGGAGAGCGCGGCCACGGCGGCGATGTCGGACTTGTCGTCGATCGGGCGGGCGGTCGCGAGGAGCTCCTCGGACACGGCCTTGACCGCGGCGTCGATGCCCTTCTTCAGGGCGGCCGGGGACGCACCCGCGGCGACGTTGCGCAGGCCCTCGCGGACGAGCGCCTGGGCGAGCACGGTGGCGGTGGTGGTGCCGTCACCCGCTACGTCGTTGGTCTTGGTCGCCACCTCCTTCACCAGCTGGGCACCGAGGTTCTCGTACGGGTCGTCGAGCTCGACCTCGCGCGCGATGGTGACACCGTCGTTGGTGATGGTGGGAGCGCCGAACTTCTTGTCGATGACGACGTTGCGGCCCTTGGGGCCGATCGTCACCTTCACCGTGTCGGCAAGCTTGTTGACGCCACGCTCGAGGGCGCGACGGGCGTCCTCGTCGAACTTCAGAATCTTCGCCATGGGAGCTGAGTTGTCCTCTCAAACGAACTGCGCCCCTGACCTCCCGGCTGGTTATTTCGCAGGGGGCCAGGGGCGCAGAACAGAAGCAAACGTGGGTGAATTACTTCTCGATGATCGCGAGCACGTCGCGAGCCGAGAGGACGAGGTACTCCTCGCCGTTGTACTTCACCTCGGTGCCGCCGTACTTGCTGTAGAGCACGATGTCACCGGTGTTGACGTCGAGCGGAAGCCGCTCGCCGTTCTCGAAGCGACCCGGGCCCACGGCCAGGACGACGCCCTCCTGGGGCTTCTCCTTGGCGGTGTCCGGGATGACCAGGCCAGAGGCCGTGGTCTGCTCGGCGTCGAGCGGCTGGACCACAATGCGGTCCTCAAGCGGCTTGATGGCAACCTTGGAGCTGGTGGTCGTCACGATCCGGCCTCCCCCTTCGGAGATCTCGGGGTTAACTGCGGGGTTAACTGTCTGGGGTGGCGACCAGGTGGATCCGTCGTCGCGGGTGCCGGACCTGCCAGTCGCGCAGTACTGCTGGCACTCTCCAGTGGGGAGTGCCAGAGCCGAGACTATGACCGCGATTAGCACTCGGTCAAGCGGAGTGCCAATTACGTGCGGTCGTGGCGTGACGGCCACGGGCGAGGTCCCCCCTGAAGCGCAGTCCAGGAGCATGCGGCCCCGGGCGAGGCCCATGGGGCGAAGCGCACGGGTTGAAGCGCACAGGCGCGCGGCTACCGCTGGTCGCACCCGGCCCCGGAGGCCACCGAGCCGTGCGGTTCCGGCCGGTCCGGCCACCGGTGCCGCTGCCTCAGCGGGGCCGACAGCCGGGAGTCTCCGGACTCCTGCGGCCGATCCCGCCGCCCGCAGGCGGTGACGGGCAACGCCCCGGGCACCCCGCGATCACCCCGCACGCCCGTCGTCGGCCCCGGCCCCGACGTCCGCCCGGGCCCGGGCGCCCAGTGCGGGTGGTGCACCTTCTGCGCGGCCTTCCGGCCCAGCCGTTCGATCGGGTCGACCGACTGCGCGCACCCGGCGGTGGCGGTCAGGAGCACACCGGCCGCCAGCAGTCCGGCGAGCAGCCGGCGCGCCCGGCTCATACGTAGTCCTCCAGCCGGGCCACGGCGTACCCCTTGTCCGTGATGGTCTTCATGACCGCGCGGATCATGTCGGCCATGCTGCCGTCCCAGTCCTCGCTGCCCCGGAAGTGCGTGAGGATGATGTCGCCGGGGCGCAGATCGCGGTCCCACTCCCGCCACTCCATGTGGTCGGGGAACGCCTCCTCGGCCCACAGCGGCACGGCCTTGATGCCGCAGGACCGCGCGATGCGCAGCGTGTCCCGGTTGTAGTTGCCGTAGGGCGGACGGAAGAGGGTGGGACGCTTCCCGTACTCCTTCTCGATGATGTCCTGCTGGTCGCAGATCTCGCTCTCCTGCTCGCTGTAGGAGAGGCCGGGCAGATAGGGGTGGTTGAGCGTGTGGTTGTTGAGCGTGACGCCCCGGTCCTGCGCCTCCTTGAAGTAGCCGTAGTCGTCGCGCACCAGGTAGTCGCTGAGGAAGGCGCTGAACGGGATCCTCAGCTCCGACATCATCCGCAGCAGCTCGGGGTCCTTTTCGGCACCGTCGTCGATCGTCAGGAAGACGATCCGGTCCCTGGTCGGGACGGTGGTGAAGACAGGGGGCAGCGAGTCGTCACCGCCCTCGACCTCGAAGCCCTTGCGGGTGGTGAGGTACGGCTTCACGGCGGGCGGGGCGGGAGGGGCCAGCGGCGTCCTCTCCAGCCCCCACTTCCTGGCGGCCACCGCACGGGCGGCCTGGGTCAGGTCCAGCTTCTCGCGATACGTGGACAGGTCACGGGGCGGGCCGGCCAGCCCGGCGGGGGCACCCGGCCGGCCCGCGGGAGGCCTGGCGGCCCGGTGCTCGGCGCGGCCGCCGGACTCGGAGGCGCAACCGGAGCCGACGGCCGCGACAACGAGCGCGGCCAGGGCCGCGTAACCCGGTCCCCGTCGCCGGTGACCCCGCCTGCGACGGATCGGGCCCAGCCTCCGCCCCGGCATGACAGATTCTTCCTTTTGTCGTAAAAGCCACATGGCGTCGCATAGTGCCAGCAGTCGAACGATCGCTCGGCCCGACAGCGCCGCCGGACCCCGAGCGGTCCCTCGGCTGGCTCACAATGGGCCGGTGAACGCCTTCGCCCCGACCGGCCCGACAGACCCGCGCGACCCGAGCGACCCGTCCGGCGCCACCGACCCGCTCACCGCCTTCACGGCCCTGCGCACTCCCGAGGGCGCGGCGCTCCTGACCGAGCTGCGGTCCTACGACCCCGCCCAGGAACTCGCCACCGCGACCCGGCTGCGCCGCAGCCACCCGGCCGCGCTGGTTTCGGCGGCGCTGGGGCAGGCGCGGCTGCGGCAGCGGGCGGCGGCGAAGTTCGGTGCCGAGGACGCGTACCGGATGTTCTTCACGCCGAACGGTGTCGAGCAGGCGACCCGTACGTCGGTCGCCACGTACCGGGCCGGCCGGTTCGCCGCGGCCGGCGTCCGCAGCGTCGCCGATCTCTGCTGCGGGATCGGTGGCGACGCCATCGCGCTCGCCCGCGCGGGCATCTCCGTCCTCGCCGTGGACCGCGACCCGCTGACCGCCGAGGTGGCCCGCGCCAACGCCGCCGCGCTCGGACTGGACACCCTGATCGAGGTGCGGTGCGCCGATGTCACCGAGATCGACACCGCCGTGTACGACGCCGTGTTCGTCGACCCGGCCCGGCGCGGCGGACGCGGCAGGATCTTCGACCCGGAGGCGTACTCCCCGCCGCTCTCCTGGGCGACCGGCGCCGCACTCAAGGCGCCCCACGCCGCGCTGAAAATCGCCCCCGGCGTCCCGCACGAGGCCGTCCCGGAGCAGGCGGAGGCCGAGTGGATCTCGGACGGCGGCGACGTGAAGGAGGCGGTGCTCTGGTTCGGCGAGGGTTTCGCGGCCGGCTCGTACCGCGCCACGCTGCTCCCGGCCGGCGCCACCCTGTCGGCCCCGGCCGCGCTCCCCGCCCCGCCCGTCGGCCCGGTCGGCCGCTACTTGTACGAGCCGGACGGCGCCGTCATCCGTGCGCATCTGGTTGCCGACATCGTGGAGCGGTCGGGCGGCCGGCTGATCGACGAGACGATCGCGTACGTCACGAGCGACGAGCCGTACGACTCCCCGTACACCTCCGCGTACGAGATCACCGACCGGCTGCCGTTCAACATGAAGAAGCTCAAGGCGCTGCTGCGGGAGCGGGAGGTCGGCGTCCTGACCGTCAAGAAGCGGGGCTCGGCCGTCGAACCGGAGGAGCTGCGCCGCAAGATGAAGCTCCAGGGCCCGAACGCCGCGACCGTGTTCCTGACCCGGGTCGCCGGGGCGCCGACCATGCTGATCGGCCACCCCGTACGGCCAAGGACGCCTTAGGCCAGGTCGGTCAGTTCGTCCGCGTACACCTGGGAGAGCGGCTGCGGGCCCACATACTGCTGGCAGTTGCACTGCCCGGCTTCGAAGCGGACCGGCTTCTTGCTCTCGTCCCAGGCCGTCGGCACCTCGACCCGCTCATGGCACTTGCCCTGCTTGTCATGCTTGGCAAGGTGATGCGTGCAGCCGCAGACCGGCTCCGGCGGCCGGTTCGCCGCCTCGACGGCCAGGCGTTCCTGCTTGCTGGCCTCCAGCAGTTCGAGCTTGCGGGCGTGCCGGTTGCGCAGCGCCGTACGGACGTTGTCGACCGCCCATCCGAAGCCGCCGGTCCAGAAGACGATGAGCACCCACCAGTACCACTCCATGTGACACCCTCCCCCTGCGCAGATCCTGCTACGCGGCCAGGATAGGGGCGAGGTCAGCGGTGAGCGCCGCCGCCGACGGAGAACAGCGGCTCAGGCTCGGGCGCGCCGACGGGCACGGTACGCGGAGGTCGGCCCGGGCGGGTGGGACGGACGGGGCCGGTCGACAGCGGGGAGCCCCGCCCGTCCCGTTCCTGCTCAGTCGTACTGCTCAATGTCCAGGTAATCGCCGTACGCGTCGGGCTCGTCGGCCGCGCCGACGTACTCGGAGTCGTGGACGGCATTCGCCACGTCGGGGTCGTCCTCCGGCTCGCCGCTGTAGCCGTACTGATCGGACATGGCGCCTCCTCTCTCGACGGGCACCCGATGCGCCCGGTCACGCAGTCAACGAGGCCGCCGAACCGACCGGTGCGCCCGCGCGATCGAACTGACTCCATGCGGATGACCGGGGCCACCTCAGTGGCGTACAGCCCGATCGACCGGTTGACCACGTGCTGCGGCAGGCCGCCCGATTCGGCCACGCCCCGGACCGTCAGGCGTTGCGCAGCGCCTCGATGTCGAGCTTCTTCATGCCGAGCATGGCCTTCATGGCCCGGTCCGCCTTGGCCGGGTCCGGGTCGGAGAGCGCCTCGGACAGCCCGCGCGGGACGATCTGCCAGGACAGCCCGTACTTGTCCTTGAGCCAGCCGCACTGACTCTCCTCGCCGCCGTCGGTGAGCTTGGCCCACAGCTCGTCGACCTCCGCCTGCGACTCGCAGTCGACGGAGAGCGAGATCGCTTCGGTGAAGGGGAACTGCGGGCCGCCGTTGAGTGCGATGTACTCCTGACCGGCCAGCCGGAATTCGACGGTCATGACCCTGCCCGGCTCGCCCGGCGACGCCTCGGTGTAGTGCGTGACACCCAGCACCTTCGAGTCCCCTCCGAAGACGGAGACGTAGTGGTTCGCGGCCTCCTCGGCCTCGTTGTCGAACCACAGGAAGGTTTTGATCTTCTGCATGGCCTGCTCCTCGGCGACTCGTACGGGTTGGCTGTGCAAGGTAGACCGTGCCGCCGCCCGGAACTCATCGCGGCGCGCCACCGTTTTCCGCCTCCTTCTCCGCCCGCGCCAGCAGCAGCGCCCGCTCGCGTGCGTTACGGGTCAGTCCCGCCGCCCGCACGAATTCCGCCCGCGCCTCGTCCCCGCGCCCCAGCCGTGCCAGCAGATCGCCGCGCACGCTCGGCAGCAGGTGGTACGCCGCCAGCGCCGGGTCCCCGGCCAGGGCATCGACCAGTGCGAGCCCGGCTTCGGGTCCCTCGGCCATCGAGACCGCGACCGCACGGTTCAGCTCCACGACCGGTGACGGGGCCGCCTTGGCCAGCAGACCGTAGAGCGTGGCGATGACCGTCCAGTCCGTCTCCTCGTACGTCACCGCGTGGGCGTGGCACGCGGCGATGGTGGCCTGCAGGGCGTACGGGCCGGGGGCCCCGCCCAGCGCGTTCGCCCGCTCCAGGGCCGCGTACCCGCGCCGGATCAGCAGCCGGTCCCAGCGGGACCGGTTCTGGTCGGCGAGCAGGACGGGCTCGCCGACCGGGCCGGTCCTGGCCGCGGTGCGGGAGGCCTGGAGCTCCAGCAGGGCTACCAGGCCGTGCACTTCGGGTTCCTGCCCCATCAGCCCGGCCAGCACCCGGGCCAGCCGCAGCGCGTCCTCGCAGAGCCCGGGGCGCAGCCAGTCATCGCCCGCCGTGGCCGCGTAACCCTCGTTGAAGATCAGGTAGATGACTTCGAGCACGGAGCCGAGCCGGGCCGCGCGGTCGGCGCCGTACGGCACTTCGAAGGGGACGCCGGCCCGGCCCAGGGTGCGTTTCGCGCGGACGATGCGCTGGGCGACGGTCGGCTCGGACACCAGGAACGCCCGGGCGATCTCGTCGGTGGTGAGCCCGCCGAGCAGCCGCAGGGTGAGCGCGATCCGGGCGTCGGTCGACAGCACCGGGTGGCACGCGGTGAAGATCAGCCGCAGCAGGTCGTCGTCGATGTCGTCGGCGCCGGCGATGTCGTCCGGCCCGGGCGGCTGCACGTCCTCAAGAGTCCGCCCGACCTCGGCGAGCTTGCGGGCGTATGTCTCCTTGCGACGGACCAGATCGATCGCACGGTGCTTGGCGGTGGCCATGAGCCAGGCGCCCGGCCGGTCCGGGACGCCCGACTCCGGCCACTGCTCCAGCGCGGCGACCAGGGCGTCCTGCGCGAGTTCCTCGGCGATGCCCACGTCCCGCACGATGCGGGCGACACCGGCGATGATCCGCGCGGACTCGATCCTGAATACGGCCTCGACCGCCGCGGTCGCGCTTGCTTCCGTCACGGCCACCCATCAGAGCAGCCGATCAGAGCCGGGGCAAGCGCGGCCGGGCCGGTTCGAGGACGGGTACGCGGCTCAGGCCTCGGCGATCTCGCGGACCTCGGAGGTGACGGTCCAGTTCTTCGGGTGGATCTCCAGGAACCGCTTGGTCCACTCCAGCGCCTCGGCCTTGTCCTTGCACTGCATGAGGGCGTAGCCGCCGACGACTTCCTTCGTCTCGGTGAAGGGTCCGTCGGTGTAGCTCAGCTTGCCGTCCTCCCAGCTGACCCTGGTGCCCTGGGAGGTGGGGGCGAGCCCGGCGGTGTCCAGCATGACCCCGGCCTTGGTGATCTCCTCGAACAGCGCCCCCATGCGTGCCTCGAACTCGGGATCGGGGGTCTGGGCGGGCAGGTTCTGCTCATCGATGCGGATCATCGACAGGAAGCGCGGCATGGTGACTCCTCGGTACGGGAGGGCGGGGGCCTTCCCTGCCTCTCACCCTTGCGTCGAACGGGAGACGCCGCAATCGACACACCTCCGGAAGAATTTTTCGGCTCTTATCGCAGGGATGCCCAGAGACTGCTCGCGGCGGGCTCCTGCGCCACCACCCGGTTGGGGTCGGACGGGGCCGCGACGACGGGCATGGTGACCGTGGTCAGCCCGGTCGAGGGGATGGCTCCCAGGCTCTGCGCAAGGTCTCTCAGCTCGCCGAGCGAGTCGAGGCCGGTGTCCGTGGTCAGACTGCCGGTGAACGCGTCCGCCATCGCGTACAGGCGGGCCGGGTCGGTCGGCAGATCGGTCGTCCCGGCCTGCTTCAGCAGCGCCTCGACCAGTTGTTGCTGGAGCTTTATCCGGCCCAGGTCGCTGCCGTGTTCCGGTCGCTGCCCAGGTGGACGGCCATCGCTGTGTCGGAGCGGGCGCGGGAGCTGTCACTGCCGCCGAGCGCGGAGTTCTCCTTGCCGCTGCGCGAGCCCGAACCGAGGACCAGGGTGTTCAGCGCGCCGGACGGGAGCGGGGATGCGGAGGCCGAGGCCGAGACCGACGGCGTCGTGCCCGGGACATCGACAGCGCCCTGGCCGGGCGGTCGTCACCCAGGGCGCTGTCGATGTCCAGGCTGTGGATGTTCTGGTTCAGATGCCAGTACGCCCACCGTTCCTGGGCAGTGAGCAGGAGTGAGTCCTGGCTCACCGGCACGCCCCGAACGGTCTTGGGCGCACTGGTCCTCCGCTTTCGCGTCCCGGTCGGCGACGCATATCCCGTATGCGCTCCGTCCCGGGCGGACGGAATCCCTCACGACCCGGCCATATGGGTGTGGCCAGAGGAGACGGGGAGGCCCCGAACCATCTCGCTGGTGACACGGGGGCCCCGACTGCTGACGCCACACCCGGCGTCCCAGATCGCACCGAGTACGTTACGCACATCCCGCCAGGCATACCCACCGATCGTCACACCGTTCACTCAATCGTGGCCATCTACACAAAGCGGCTTGCGTGCACCGCAGTTGCGAACCCCGCCCCGGCCGCGGCAAGTACCAGGGTGCAGCCCAGCGCCGCCGCGGCTGCCTTGCGGCGGGAACGGCGTCTTTTGTCTCCGGTCACGTCGAGGAACGTAAGTCCGAATTATTACGCCCGGAACCCTTGTTCGGTTTTCCTTCGACAAATCTCAGGATCCGTTGAGATTTCTCATCTCCGGCCGACATCCCGGCCGGTGTCCGGACCGGCGACCTCGAACCGCCAGCGGTGCACCGCCCGGGTGATCAAATCCGGCTCCGGCTCGGGCAGTTCGGGCAGTACATCGGCGTACGCCGCCTCCCACCAGGTGATGACCAGCACCCGGTCCTGCGGCGCGCGCAGCAGCTCGTACCGCAGCGGCTCGTACGCCAGCTCGCCCGCGCGCGCCCGTGCCCACTCCAGCAGTTCGCCACCCCGGCCGGCCACGGCCCGGGCCTCCCACATGAGGGCGACGGTCATGAGTAGAGGTTGTCCTTGCTGATCTCGTGCACATGATCGTGGTCGTGGTGGTGCGCGCTGCCCGGCACATGCGTGTCCGTCACCGGCAGCGACGAGTCCGCCGACAGCTCCAGGTCCGACGCCGGCCGGTTGCGGGCCACCATCTCGGCGCCCAGCGCCGCGACCATCGCGCCGTTGTCCGTGCACAGCCCCGGCCGCGGCACCCGCAGCCGGATACCGGCCCGCTCGCACCGCTCCTGGGCCAGCGCCCGCAGCCGCGAGTTGGCCGCGACCCCGCCGCCGATCATCAGATGGTCGACGCCCTGGTCCTTGCAGGCCCGGACGGCCTTGCGGGTGAGCACATCCACCACGGCCTCCTGGAAGGACGCCGCCACGTCCCGTACCGGCACCTCCTCGCCCGCGGCCCGCTTCGCCTCGATCCAGCGGGCGACGGATGTCTTCAGGCCGGAGAAGGAGAAGTCGTACGCGGGGTCGCGCGAGCCGCTCAGTCCGCGCGGGAACGCGATGGCCTTCGGATCGCCCTCCTTCGCCAGCCGGTCGATGACCGGCCCGCCGGGGAAGCCGAGGTCCAGTACCCGGGCGATCTTGTCGAAGGCCTCGCCCGCCGCGTCGTCGATGGTCGCGCCCATCGGCCGTACGTCGTTGGTGATGTCCGGCGCGAGCAGCAGCGACGAGTGGCCGCCGCTGACCAGCAGCGCCATCGTCGGCTCGGGCAGCGGGCCGTGCTCCAGCTGGTCGACGCAGATGTGCGAGGCGAGGTGGTTCACGCCGTACAGCGGCTTGTTCAGTGCGTACGCGTACGCCTTCGCCGCCGAGACGCCGACGAGCAGCGCGCCCGCGAGCCCGGGCCCGGCCGTGACGGCGATGCCGTCGAGGTCGCGGGCGCTGATGCCGGCTTCCTTCAGGGCGCGTTCGATGGTGGGGACCATCGACTCCAGGTGGGCGCGGGAGGCGATCTCCGGTACGACGCCGCCGAAGCGGGCATGGGTGTCGACGCTGGACGCGATGGCGTCGGCAAGCAGCGTCGTACCGCGGACGATACCGACGCCGGTCTCGTCGCAGGAGGTCTCGATGCCGAGTACGAGCGGTTCGTCAGCCATCAGTCAGTCTCTGTCTCTTGTACGGGCTCTTGTGCGGGCTCCTGCACCGTCAGGCGCATGACGAGCGCGTCGATGTTGCCCGGCTGGTAGTAGCCGCGGCGGAAGCCGATCGGTTCGAAGCCGAAGCGTTCGTACAGCTTCTGCGCGCGGGTGTTGTCGACCCGGACCTCGAGCAGCACCTCGGCGCACTCGAAGGCGGTGGCGTGCTTCAGCAGGTCGGTGAGGAGTTCGGAGCCGAGGCCGCCGCCCCAGTGGTCGTGGGTGACGCCGATCGTCTGGACGTCGGCGAGGTCGCCGGCCGCGGCGAGTCCCGCGTACCCGACGATCCGGCCGGTGGCCGGGGACTCGGCGACGACATAGCGCCGGGTCGCCTGCGGGCCGCGCGCGTGCGCCAGCTCGGACCAGAACATGCCGGCCGACCAGGCGTCCTCCGGGAACAGCTCGTGTTCGAGCTCCAGCACCGGATCGATGTCCCACCAGCGCATTTCACGCAGTACGGCAGTCGGGGTCGTCACTTCGGGGTGACCACCTTGTAATTCTTCGGGACCTGGGCGTCGGGCCTGCGCAGATAGAGCGGCTGCGGCGGCAGCAGCTGGGCTCCCGCGGCGAGACGTTCGGCGGCCAGGGCGGCGAGCGCACCCGCGGAGACGTGCTCGGGACCGCGGGCGTCCGGGAACGCGTCGGGGTAGAGCACCGCGCCCGCCCCGACCACCGGAAGACCGGCGAGCTGTTCGGCGATGTCGGCGGGCCGGTCGACGGCGGGTTCACCGGTGCGGGTACGGGGGTCCTCGTACCGCGCCCAGTAGACCTCCTTGCGGCGGGCGTCCGTCGCGACGGCGAACGGACCCTCCAGGCCGCTGCGCCCGGCGGCGTACGCGAGGCCGTCCAGCGTGCACAGCCCGTACACCGGCACAGAGAGCACCGAGCCGAACGTCGCGGCCGTCACCAGCCCGACCCGCAGGCCCGTGTACGGTCCCGGGCCGACGCCCACGACCACCGCGGTCACGGCGTCGAGTCCCGTCCCGGCTTCGCCGAGGACCCGGTCGACAGCGGGCAGCAGCAGCTCCCCGTGCCTTCGGGCGTCGACCTGACTCGACTCGGCGACGACGGAGGTCCCGTCGTGCAGGGCAACGGTGACGGCGGGGGTGGCGGTATCCACAGCGAGCAAGAGCACGCAAACAGCCTACGGCTCCGCCGACGGCACCACGGCTCCCCGTACGGAGTCCCGTTCCCACCGGTCGCTGCTGCTACCGTCACCCGGTATACGCGGGTACGACGTAAACGCTTGTACGACATGCGACACACGGCAGACGAAGCGCTTGCGTGAAGACGAAAGCGAAAGGGGCGCGCACGGTGGCAAGGGGCAGCTCGGGAATCGTGGCCGGGCTCACTGCGGCGGCACTCGCCGTGGTCGGTTTCCTGGCCTACCAGGCATCGGCGAACGTCCCCGAGACACTCGCCGTCCCCAAGCCGAAGGCGACCAGCAGCGCCCCCGCCACCGGCCATGCCGCCGGGCACAAGGACAAGAAGCACCCGCACACGGTCCCCGCCGACTCCGGCACCGGGGCGCGGGTCGTGTACGCGCTGGACGACCGTCGGGTGTGGCTGGTCGACGCGAAGGGGAAGACGGTCCGGACCTTCGCGGTCATGCCGAGCTCCATGAGCCCGCGGCCCGGGGCCTACAAGGTGCGTTCGCGCACAGGCGTCATCAAGGGCTCGGACGGCGTTCAGATCGAGCATGTGGTGCTGTTCGCGACGGCCGACGGAGGTGTTCCCGTCGGGTTCAGCGCGGCGCAGGACGGCTCCATGAAAAGCCCGGACCCGAAGCTGAAGACCGGCGGGGTACGGATGAAGCGGGCGGACGGCAACGCGATGTGGGCGTTCGCGACGGTCGGCGCCAAGGTCGTCGTCGTCCCGTAACGCCCGGGCGGAAGCCGCCTGCGCGCCGTCGCGTGCGGACACCCCGCTACGCGGCGTCGCGCTCCTCGGACACCTGCGGCTCCCCTGACTCCTGCCGTTCCTCGGACGGCGGGGTGGAGACAGCGGTGGCCGCGGCGCAGGCCGCCAGCAGATCCTTCATCGACACCGCGGACGTCACTGGCGGCTGCGGCTGCGCTTCACGCTCGGGCGTCGGCATGGATGCCTCCTGGGCTCCGGTGGAAGGCGTGGTTAGGCAGACCTAACCCGCTCTCGGCATCCATGTGACCACGCCTGGCCCGCCCCGCGCAACAATATGCCGACAGCCTGTCGGAAAACCTGTCTGTGCGGACTCAGTGCGCCGCTTCCAGCGCCGCCCGCAGCCCGGTCCAGCGCGTGCCGATCCCGACCAGCGTCACCGAGCGCCGTTCGTCGTCCGTATCGCCGACCGCACGGTGAATCACCACCTGCAGCCGGTCGTCCGACAGCTCCTCGACCTTGCCGTCGCCCCACTCCACGACCACCACCGACTCCGGCAGCGACACGTCGAGGTCCAGATCCTCCATCTCGTCGAGACCGCCGCCCAGCCGGTACGCGTCGACATGGACGAGCGCCGGGCCGGTGCCCAGCGACGGGTGGACGCGGGCGATCACAAAGGTGGGAGAGGTGACGGCACCGCGCACCCCGAGGCCCTCACCGAGGCCCCGGGTCAGCGTCGTCTTTCCGGCGCCGAGCTCACCGCTGAGCATCACGAGGTCGCCGGGGCGCAGCAGGCCGGCGATCCGGCGGCCCAGGGCCTGCATCTGTTCGGGGGAGGTGACCTCGAAGCGGGCGGTGACCGGGGTTTCCTCGGCCTGGGCTTCTCCGGCCTGCGTCTCCCCGGGCGCGGCGGGCGCGACCGGGGCATTCGTGGCCTCAGCCGCCAGGCTGTTGTGCGGTGCTTCCATGCCCGCCAACGTTAGCCGCTGCCGGTACGGCTCCGATCCGGACCAGCAGGTCCGCCATCCGGTCCGTCACCGTCTCCGGGTGCTCCAGCATCACCAGATGCCCGGCGTCCGGGACGATGACCAGCTCCGCGTCCGGCAGCTGGTCGGCAATGGCCTCGCTGTGCGAGCTGGGCGTCACCAGGTCCTTGTCGCCCGCCAGGATCAGCACCGGGACGTCACGGAACGCGGGCAGCGCCGCACTCTTGTCGTGCTCGGTGAAGGCCGGGTAGAACTCCGCGACCACATCGATCGGGGTGGACTCGATCAGCCGCTCGGCGAACCGCTCCACCGCCGGGTCCACGTCCCGCGAACCGAACGAGTACCGCTTGATGAGCCCGGCGAAGAGGTCGGCGGTCGCCCGCCGGCCCCGCTCCACCAGCTCCGCCTGCGAGCCGAGTGCCTTCAGCACCCCGGGCAGCACCCGCCGCACGGCGTTCACGCCCGCGACCGGCAGCCCGAAGCTGACCTCGCCGAGCTTCCCGCTCGACGTACCGATGAACGCGACGGCGGCGACCCGGTCCCGGACCAGCTGCGGGTACTGGTCGGCGAGCGCCATGATCGTCATGCCGCCCATCGAGTGCCCGACCAGCAGCAGCCGGCCCTCGGGGGCGGCCGCGTCGATGACGGCCTTCAGATCGCGGCCGAGCTGGTCGATGCCGACCGTCACCCCCTGGGCCTGGGCCCGGCCGCGCTCGGAGCGGCCGTGACTGCGCTGATCCCAGTGCACGGTACGCACCAGGCCGCGCAGCGCCGCCCGCTGGAAGTGCCAGGAGTCCTGGCTGAGGCAGTAGCCGTGGCAGAAGACGACGGTCACGGGCCCGGGGGCCTTGCGGCCGAAGAGCCGGCGGCGCCGCGGTCCGGTACCGGCGATCCCGGCGCCCGCGCCCGGTCCGGTGCCCGCACCCGTACCACCGTCCGGTTCGGCCTCGTCGATCTCGTAGTACAGCTCGGTGCCGTCGTCGGCGGTGGCCCGGCCGGGCATGCCGCGCAGCGAGCCGTACGGTCCCGAGGCGTCCAGCGCCAGCCTGGCTCTCCTGCGCATGCCCCGGCCGACGGTCATCCGCTCGACCGCGACACCGGCCGCCGCACCGGCCGCGATCACGCCTATGGCCGCTCCGGCGATGCCCGCCCGGCGCCAGCCGACCGCCACAGCGGCCGCCGTCGCCATCGCGTCCCCCGCGCTGCTCTCGCTCACCGTGCCGCGCTCCTCGTCGATCGTTGTCCGTCAGGTCAGGTCAGGACGTGCAGGACATACAGGACATGCCGGATCGGGCCGGATCAGATCGGATCGGGCGGGGTCGCGTTCTCGCCGGCCCGGATTCCGTCCGGGCCGGCCTCGGCGCCGTTCTCATCGGCCGGGGTCACATTCACATAGACGCGCGGTACGCGCCCGCCGATGCGGGTGACGATCTCGTACGCGATCGTGCCGGCCGCCTCCGCCCAGTCCTCGGCGCTCGGCTCACCCCGGTCTCCCGGGCCGAACAGCACCGCGTCGCTGCCCACCTCGACGACGTCCCCGCCGAGGTCGACGACGAACTGGTCCATCGCCACCCGGCCCGCGACCCGCCGCACGGCGCCGCCCACCAGGACCGGGCCGCGCCCCGAGGCGTGGCGCGGGATGCCGTCCGCGTAGCCGAGCGGGATCAGACCGAGCGTCGTCTCGGCGGACGTCGTGTAGTGGTGCCCGTAGCTGACACCGTGCCCCGTCGGCACCTGCTTGACCAGGGCGACCGACGCGGCGAGCGTCATCACCGGGCGCAGCCCGAAGTCGGCCGGGGTGCCGAGCTCGGGGCTGGGCGAGATGCCGTACATGGCGATCCCGGTCCGTACGAGGTCGAAGTGCGACTCGGGGATCGTCAGCGTCGCTGGGGAGTTCGCCATGTGCCGTACCTCGGGTTCGACGCCCGCCTTCTCCGCGTACGCCAGCATGTCCCGGTACACGCCCAGCTGGGCGGCGATCGACGGGTGGCCCGGCTCGTCGGCGCAGGCGAAGTGGGACCAGAGGCCGGTGATCCGGACGGTGCCCGCCTGCTCGGCGGTACGGGCAGCGGCGACCAGCTCGGGCCAGTCGGCGGGCTGGCAGCCGTTCCGCCCGAGGCCCGTGTCGGCCTTGAGCTGGATGCGGGCCGGGCGGCCGGCCTCCTCGGCCGCGGCGACGACCTCGCGCAGCGCCCACATGCCGCTCACCGACACATCGATGTCGGCCTCGATCGCCTCGCGCCAGGGGCCGCCCGGCGTCCACAGCCAGCACATCACCCGGCCGCCGAGCCCGGCGGCACGCAGGACCAGCGCCTCGTGCGGCGTCGCGGTGCCGAGCCAGGTCGCCCCGGCCTCGAGCGCGGCCCTGGCACAGGGCACCGCCCCGTGCCCGTACGCGTCGGACTTCACGACAGCCATGAGTTGCGCGCCGGCCGCCCGGGCACGCAGCACGCGCACGTTGGCGCGCAGTGCGGCGAGGTCGATCTCGGCTCGGGCTCTCAAGGACGCTGTCTCGTTCATCGCGCCCAGTCTCTCAGAGGCGTACGACAGGGCCCTCAGGTGCCGGGCCCGGGGCGCGTCAGGGGCGTCGGGGCCGGTCACGACGCCGCCGGCGTCACCGGTGGTGCAGCTCATGTTCCACATGGTCGACGAGAACCGGGACATGGCTGTGCGGGACATCCTTCACCGCCGTGACCAGGGTCACCGGCCCGCCCGCGCGGACCAGTTCCACCAGCTCATGGACCGCCGCCGTGTGAGCGGGGTCGGCGAGCTCGGCGCGGTAGCGGTCGACGAAGTCGTCGTAGCGGGTGCCGGTGCGGTCCTCGTGGTACCAGGAGCGGAGTTCGTTCGACGGGGTGAGTTCCTTGAGCCACCGGTCGATCCCTGCCCGGTCCTTGGCGACGCCGCGGGGCCAGAGCCGGTCGACGAGGACGCGGGTCCCGTCACCGTTCTCCTGCGGGTCGTACACCCGGCGTACCCGTACGGAACTGCTGCCCATCGTCGACCACTCCTCACCGGCTCTCATCTGCGGTTCCCAGCCTGATGGTGCTCAGGATCGCTCAGGCCCGTACGTCCCGCCACGCCGCCGGGATCGCGTCCGCGACGTCCTGCGCGGCGACCGGGCCGCCGTCCGAGGCGTGCCGGGCTGCCAGACCGTGCAGATGGGCACCTACGGAGGCGGCGTCGAGCGGGGCGAGGCCCGCAGCCAGCAGGGAACCCGCCAGCCCGGACAGCACGTCGCCGCTGCCCGCCGTGGCCAGCCAGGAGGTGCCCGTCGGATTGACCCGTACGGGAGTGCGCTCGACGTCGGTGGCGACCAGCGTCGTCGACCCCTTGAGCAGAACGGTGGCGCGGTAGCGGGCGGCGAGCTCCCGTACGGCGGCGAGCCGCCCCGCCTCGACCTCCTCGCGCGGGACGCCGAGCAGCGCGGCAGCCTCCCCGGCGTGCGGGGTGAGCAGCGTCGGTGCGGTGCGCGCCCGTACGACGGAGGCATCCAGCAGCCGCAGCCCGTCCGCGTCCACCAGCACCGGGACATCGGTGGCCAGCACGTCGGCGACCGCCGAGACGGCCGCCGTACCGTCACCGAGCCCGGGGCCGACGACCCATGCCTGCACCCGCCCCGCCTTCGACGGCGGCCCCGAGTGGACCAGGGTCTCGGGGTGCCGGGCGATCACGGCGTCGGCACCCGGACCGACGTACCGCACCGCCCCCGCCCCGCCCCGCAGCGCCCCGCCGACCGCGAGCACCGCCGCCCCCGGATAGCGGGCGGACCCGGCGACGATGCCGACGACCCCGCGCCGGTACTTGTCGCTCTCGCCGGCGGGAAGAGGCAGCAGCGCCGCGACGTCCGCGTACTGCAGCGCCTCCAGATCGGGTACGTCGGGCAGCTCGTCGCCGAGCCCGATGTCGACGAGGTGGAGCGCGCCCGCCCGGTCGGCGGCCGGGTCGATGAGCAGCCCCGGTTTGTACGTGCCGAAGGTGACCGTCGCATCGGCCCGCACGGCGTCGCCGAGCACCTCACCGGTGTCCGCCTCGATACCGCTGGGCAGATCGACGGCGACGATCGGCGCCCCGGTCGCCTCGAGGGCCCGCACCAACGCGGCCGCGCCCTCACGCAGCCCGCCGCGGCCACCGATGCCGGTGATGCCGTCGACGACGAGATCGACACGGCCGATCAGGTCCGTGCTCACCCGGTCGGCGCCGTCCACCCGCCCGCCCGCCGCGCACAGCGCCGCGACCCCGCCCTCGTGGGCGCGGTCCGGCGCGGTCAGCAGGGCGCGGACGCCCGCGCCGCGCCGGGCCAGCCGGGCCCCCGCGTACAGCGCGTCGCCGCCGTTGTCGCCGCTGCCGACGAGCAGGACGACCCGGGACCCGTACACCCGGCCGCTCCGCCGCAGCAGATCGGCGCAGGCCGCCGCGAGGCCCGCTGCGGCCCGCTGCATCAGGGCGCCGTCGGGCAGCCGTGCCATCAGGGCGCGCTCGGCGGCCCGTACGGTCTCCACGCTGTACGCAGTTCGCATACGGTCAACCCTCCGCGATCACCACGGCCGACGCCACCCCCGCGTCATGGCTCAGCGAGACGTGCCAGTGCTGGACGCCCAGCTCGGCCGCGCGCGCGGCGACGGTGCCGACGACGCGCAGCCGGGGCTGCCCGCTGTCCTCGACGAACACCTCGGCATCCGTCCACAGCAGCCCACCGGGCGCCCCGAGCGCCTTCGCGATGGCCTCCTTGGCGGCAAATCTGGCGGCCAGCGAGGCGACACCACGCCGCTCGCCGCTGGGCAGCAGCAACTCGCTGTCCAGGAACAGCCGCTGAGCCAGATGCGGCGTTCGCTCCAGCGCCGCGCCGAACCGTTCGATCTCCGCCACATCGATCCCGACCCCGATGATCACGCGCTCACTCACTCATTCATTGGTTCACTCGACCGTCACGGACTTCGCCAGATTGCGCGGCTGGTCCACCTCGTTGCCGCGGGCGGTGGCCAGTTCGCAGGCGAAGACCTGCAACGGCACGGTCGCCACCAGCGGCTGAAGCAGCGTAGGCGTAGCGGGGATCCAGATCAGATGGTCGGCGTACGGTACGACCGCCTCGTCTCCCTCCTCCGCGATGACGATGGTGCGCGCGCCCCGGGCCCGGATCTCCTGGATGTTCGACACGATCTTCTCGTGGAGCACCGACCGGCTGCGCGGCGACGGCACGACCACGACGACCGGCAGATCGTTCTCGATGAGCGCGATCGGCCCGTGCTTGAGCTCACCGGCGGCGAAGCCCTCGGCGTGCATGTACGCGAGTTCCTTGAGCTTCAACGCGCCTTCGAGGGCCACCGGATAGCCCACATGGCGCCCCAGGAAGAGGACGGTGTCCTGGCGCGCCAGCGAGCGGGCGAGCTCGCGCACCGGCTCCATGGTCTCCAGGACCCGTTCGACCTGTCCGGGGACCTCGGAGAGCTGCCGGACGACGGTCCGGATCTCGTCGCCCCACTTCGTGCCGCGGGTCTGGCCGAGATACAGGGCGACGAGATAGCAGGCGACGAGCTGCGTCAGGAACGCCTTGGTCGAGGCGACGGCGACCTCCGGTCCGGCGTGCGTGTACAGCACGGCGTCGGACTCACGTGGAATGGTCGATCCGTTCGTATTGCAGATGGCGAGGACCTTCGCCCCCTGCTCGCGGGCGTGCCGCAGCGCCATCAGCGTGTCCATCGTCTCCCCGGACTGGGAGATCGCGATGACCAGGGTGCGCTGGTCGAGGATCGGGTCGCGGTAGCGGAACTCGCTGGCGAGCTCCGTCTCGCAGGGCAGCCGGGTCCAGTGCTCGATGGCGTACTTGGCGATCATCCCGGCGTGGAACGCGGTCCCGCAGGCGACGATGACGACCTTGTCGACCTCCCGGAGCACGTGCGGCGGGATGCGCACCTCGTCGAGGTGGAGCGAGCCCGCGCGGTCGATCCGCCCCAGGAGGGTGTCGGCGACCGCCTTCGGCTGCTCGGCGATCTCCTTGAGCATGAAGTAGTCGTAGCCGCCCTTCTCGGCGGCGGAGGCGTCCCAGTCCACGTGGTACTTACGGACCTCGGCGGGCTGTCCGTCGAAGTCGGTGACCGTGACGGACTCCCGGCGCAGCTCGACGACCTGATCCTGCCCCAGCTCGATCGCGGACCGGGTGTGCGCGATGAACGCGGCCACATCGGAGGCCAGAAACGCCTCCCCCTCCCCGATCCCGACCACGAGCGGCGAGTTCCGCCGGGCCCCCACCACCACATCCGGCTCATCGGCATGCACGGCCACCAGGGTGAACGCCCCTTCGAGCTGCCGGCAGACCTGCCGCATCGCCTCCGCCGGATCACCGCTCGACGAGTACGCCTCGGCGAGCAGATGGGCGACGACCTCGGTATCGGTCTCGGACGCCAGGTCATGCCCGCGCTCGGCGAGTTCGGACCGCAGCACGGCAAAATTCTCGATGATGCCGTTGTGGACGACGGCGACGCGCCCCGCGTTGTCGAGATGCGGATGGGCATTGGCATCGGTGGGAGCGCCGTGGGTGGCCCAACGGGTGTGCCCGATGCCGGTGATCCCGGCCGGCAGGGGCTGCTCGACCAGCGCCTTCTCCAGATTGACGAGCTTCCCGGCCTTCTTCACGGAGGCCAGCTGGCCGTCCGCGATCACGGCGACGCCCGCGGAGTCGTAACCCCGGTATTCGAGGCGCTTGAGCCCTGCGACAACAACATCAAGCGCGGACTGCCCACCGACGTAACCGACGATTCCACACATAACGATCCTTTCGTGGTCGCCCTCCCCTCGCTGGCATCGTCGCAGAAGGGGTGCGGGGCAGCCGGGATCATTCGTCGGCGCAGTCGCCCTAATCCGTCGTGAACGTTCCCCCGGAGCCGGACGGCCCCCCGCTCGTCCTGACAAGGAGCCAGCTGCGGGGAACCTGGCAGGACGACCGGGGCGGACAGCTCGTATTCGCCGGGAACGGCACCTTCAGCGCCACGGACGCCTGCGGCGACTACTGGGACGCCGACACCGACGCCAGTTCCGGATTCGGTTTCCCCTCCACCATGAAACCGGGACCGGAACCTGGGACTCGCGAGTGTCCGAGTACGAGGACAACGCCACGGAGGTGCCCGTCGAATTCGCCCCCGGCGATGTCAGTGGCGAACTCGTGGCCAGGGGCAAACCCGATTCCGCCCTCCTGTGGACCTTCATCGGTGACCCCGACAGCGGAGAGCTCTGTGTGCTCAGGAAAGTGAGCACACAACCGTAGTCGGCACGCCCGGAACGATCCCTTTCGTCTCCCCACGTGACCGACCCCACCCCCCACTCCGTCAAAACTCCCGCAACAATGAATCCGTGATCACTTCGCCGCCACGAAGCACCCAGCGACGCGCCGAGCACGCTTCGACCCCGTACGTCGACCTGTCGCGTGCCGAATGGAGTGCCCTGCGCGACAAGACCCCGCTGCCGCTGACCGCCGCCGAGGTCGAGCAGCTGCGCGGGCTCGGGGACGTCATCGACCTCGACGAGGTGCGGGACGTCTACCTGCCGCTCTCCCGGCTCCTGAACCTCTACGTCCAGGCCACCTCAGGCCTGCGCGGCGCCCTCAACACCTTCCTCGGGGACGCGGGCAACGGCCACGGCGCGCAGCGCGGCACCCCGTTCGTCATAGGGGTCGCGGGCAGTGTCGCCGTCGGCAAGTCCACCAGTGCCCGTATCCTCCAGGCTCTGCTGGCCCGCTGGCCCGAGCACCCCCGGGTCGAGCTGGTGACCACGGACGGGTTCCTGCTGCCGATGAAGGAGCTCCAGGCGCGCGGGCTGATGTCGCGCAAGGGGTTCCCGGAGTCGTACGACCGGCGTGCCCTGACCCGTTTCGTCGCCGACATCAAGGCCGGCAAGGACGAGGTGACGGCGCCCGTCTACTCGCACCTGATCTACGACATCGTGCCGGGCGAGCGGCTCACCGTGCGCCGCCCCGACATCCTGATCGTCGAGGGCCTCAACGTGCTGCAGCCCGCCCTGCCCGGCAAGGACGGCCGCACCAGGGTCGGGCTCGCCGACTACTTCGACTTCAGTGTGTACGTGGACGCGCGGGCCGAGGACATCGAGACCTGGTATCTCAACCGCTTCCGCAAGCTGCGCGAGACCGCGTTCCAGAACCCGTTCTCGTACTTCCGCAAGTACACACAGGTCTCCGAGGAGGAGGCCATGGAGTACGCCCGCACGATGTGGCGGACCATCAACAAGCCCAATCTGCTGGAAAATGTGGCGCCCACCCGGGGCCGTGCCACTCTGGTGCTGCGCAAGGGCCCGGACCACAAGGTCCAACGTCTGTCGCTGCGCAAACTCTGAGCTGTCGAGCCTCCCGGGAGTACCCGCGTGCTGCACCTGCGCATGATCGTCCCCGCCGACCGTACGGACGAGGTGCTGCATCTCGTCGAGCACACGGTCGGCACCACGCATCTGGTGGTGCTGCCCGCCGCCGCCCGTAATCCGGCGGGCGACCTGGTGCTGTTCGACGTGGCACGCGAGGCGGGCGACGAGCTGATCGGCGCCCTGCGCGCGCTCGGTATCGACGAGTCCGGTTCGATCACCGTCGAGCACTCGGACCTGACGCTCTCCGCCCGCGCCGACCAGGCCAAGGAGGACGCGCCGGGTGAGGGTGTGGACGCCGTGCTGTGGGAGAAGCTGACGGACGCGACCCACGAGGAGTCGACGTTCAGCGTCACCTATGCGGCGTTCCTCTCGGTCGCGACGATGCTCGCCGCCTGCGGTGTGATGCTCGACAACGCGATCCTGATCGTGGGCGCGATGGCGGTGGGCCCGGAGTTCGGACCGCTGGCCGGTATCTCCACGGCCCTGGTGCAGCGTGCCCCGCGTCTGGCGTGGCGGTCGCTGTGGACGCTGATCGCCGGGTTCGCCGTCGCGATAGTGGTGACGGTCGGGTTCGCGTGGATGATGAACGCCTTCGGGCTGTTCACGGAGGCGATGATCGAGGCGGCCCGGCCCAACACGGCGTTCATCTGGAAGCCGGACTGGATGTCGTTCGTGGTGGCGTTCCTGGCGGGCATCGCCGGGACGCTCTCCCTCACCTCGACGAAGTCCGGGGCGCTGATCGGCGTCGCGATCTCGGTGACGACCGTGCCGGCCGCGGCCAATGCGGCGGTGGCGTTCAGTTACCGGGACTTCGGGCAGATGTCGGGCTCGGTGGGCCAGCTGATGGCGAACCTCGGCGGGATCGTGCTAGCGGGGACGCTGACGCTGCTGCTCCAGAAGGCGCTGTGGGCAGCCCACCGCCGCCGGACCGCCGCCGCCCGGGCTTGAGAGAAGCAGAACGCCGGAGGGGCCCGACGCGTGC